>JAJRTC010000022.1 GCA_024278445.1 Nitrospirota bacterium | reverse complement strand
GCTATAGCCCAGATACTCAGAGCTTAAAGCCTCGTTGATATCCGAAGGCGGTTTTTGCGCGAAAAATAAAAGCACGAAACGGTCAAGTGCAATTCCAAGGGCTATAACGGAATAACCGGCCAATATCCACACAACCGGGCCACCTTTTTCAAACAGGTCAATAACGCTCATCTTTTAAACTCCACAATTTTTTCAATCCCAATAAAGCATTTTACTACAATGCGCCTCTGGCGCCACAACCTGTATACCCCTGAAATACAAAGGACTATAGCCATAACAGAAACAAGGTCGTTTATCCATTTCCACTGCGGATGAAAAATTAAGCCACTATGCAAGCCATCAAGCAGATAAAACAAGGGAGTTCCGGTTACTTTTGGCTCTCTGATATTTAGCTTTGTAGCGGTGCCAGATAATGAAACGGCCATAAAACCTTTAGGGCTTTTCCATGCAAACCCGCCACCTGGCAAACGAGACGCGTCTGTTGGCATATGCCCGATGTTCTGCACGGGGTTCCATAGCCCGCCATCCTTTTTAAAACTGTTGGGGCATCCCATGCCACCTGCAAAAAGAAAATCACCCACACGGTTTAGCGACCATACAAAACATGCCGAAGGCCCCGGAAGCTTTTCACGGTTCCACGTTTGCCCGTTATCTTCCGTGGTGTAAAGCCCGCCTCTTGTGCCTACACTCAGTTTTTCAGGATAGCCTGCTACGCTGTAAACCTCGTCATTCCATGAACGCAGGTTATAAACCGGAGGCAACCATTTTCTATCGATACTTATTGCTTTCATCCACTCCCCAAGGTCGGCTCTATGATCCAGAATTATCCCGGTAATTGCGAGGTAAACAATAATGATCGCCGAAAATATCCCGATGTAAACCCCGTGCCACCCGTAAAGGAAGCGCATAGCTTTGCGCTGTGAAACGTGTTCCGGGCGGCTGTTGGCCCGTCTCTTTTTCCAACGTAACGGCAACCACCAAAACAGGATTCCGGTGAGAGGAAGTATCACCATCGCGACTGAGCCAGCGTCGTTTATCAAAAGGGATGTTATTCCGTTTACAACACCTCTGCCAAAATGAAGGTCGTGAACAAAACGGGAGAGACCAAACTCTTTTGGAAGCTCATTTTCATTAACGGGAGTAATTTCAATTTTGTTGTGCTTGCCGGTATTAATGTTAAGCCGGAACAGTGAACTTCGCGATACAACACCTAAAAACTCGTTTGAGTGAGAACCGTAAGTCAGCGCGTTTACATATTCACCACGCAACGCAAACCTGTAAAAAGAGACACCGCCGTTTGACGACCGCCACACCCCGTCGTCTGTAGCCGCATACAGATACCACCAGGTGTCGCTTAACTCTTCAACAACAGATAAAACCTGAGGCGTTTGATGGCCAGGGCTTTCAAAAACAGATGGGTTCCATGTAGCCCCGGCATCTTCACTCCACCACGCTCCTCTCTTCCCTGCGGCAATTCTCTGCTTTGCGTTGCCAGGATTAATTCTGTAAACGACTATTTCTTTAGCTACTTTGTTTTTAAGTATACTTTCAGGAAATAAAACGTCCGGAACCGTAACTTGCCACATAAACCGCCAGTCACGATGATCCAGAAAAAAACCTGTAACACCTAAAACCGTAAGCCACAAAGCGGCTGTGATCCCTAACCATTTATGCACTCTGCGGAGAGTTATTCTCCGTTTTTTAGAGTGCTTTGGAGATGACGGTGGAGAAGTGTTGGGGGGCGCCTTCTCCACCGGCTCTCTTAAAACAGATTGAGACATAGCTTGCGCCTATTTCCCAAAGTGATACGTTACACCCGCATACGCGCTAAGCGGCATACCCGGGGCATACTCAACGCCACGGAATTTGTTATACGAAGAGGCGGTGGCCCATCGCTCATCCGTTACGTTCATTACACGGCCATAGATATCGAACGAACCCGCCTTGTAGCTTGCGCGTACGTTTAAAAGGTCGTGCCCGTCATACTCCTCGGTATTGGCGTCGTCCATCCAGTATTTACCGATTCGCACCCATTCAAACTCAACATTGCCGCCACCTAAAAAGGAGGGGTGGAGCTTTAGGCGTGTGTTGGCGATAACCTTGGGAGCGCCGGTCATTTCGTTACCGCTATAGTCCGTTTTGGAGTCAGGTTTCCAGTCCTCGAATGTTTGCTCGGTATATGTAAAACTGATCCCTAAGTTGGCCCACACCGCAAGGGCGATATCGGCCCCTACCTCTACCCCCTTATGCAACGTCTCACCTGCGTTTCTGGTTTCTCTTGAGCCATCCGGCAGACGATACGAAAGGATGTCATCCTTTTTCGTCATATAGTAATAGGAAATTTCGAAAAAGGCTTTCTCAAACCCCGCACGCAGACCGACTTCATAGCTGTCTACTTTTACAGGGTCAAGACTCACGGTGTTCTCGGTCTTTCCCTGCCGGAAAAGTTGCCCCTCGGAAGGAACGCGGAAAGCATGACGGTATGACACGAACCCGTTAACCTTATCGCTAAAAGCGTATGTCGCGCCAACTTTCGGGCTTAAATGCTCGTAATCAACAGTAGTATCACTTGGTCGGCGATGTTTCCCTGTCTGTAGCTCGCTTAAATTGTTTTCATAGTCGTAACTCATAACGTCATAACGCAAACCGGCGGAAATGCGCAGTCTTTCGCTTGGCGGAAACTCCGCGTGGAAATATGGCGATAAACCTGTAAAGGTTGCATCGTAGTCATATAACGTATCGAGTTCAGTATAATCGGTATAGATCTTCCCTTCCTTAACCGGGTCTATCTCCCTTTCAAGCTTTTTTCCCGGACTATGATCGATGTCGGCGCCGATAACAATACGCGTCCTGTATGGCTCAAAATCTTTACGATACTTTGCAAGCAGGCCGAAAGAATCGTTTTTGGTTTCCAAAATCGTTGGGTCGTAACTTAAAGACCAGTTGGCAAGATACTCAAGCCTGTTATGCCTGTAATATGGCGTAACGCTCACAAGCGAGTTCCTGCTCTCTTTCTCATAAGCTATCGATGCGCGAAACGCCTCTACCTCGCGATATGAAATCGGCGTATAGTTCTTTGTCGGGGTGTTCTCGTAATCTTCTTTTGAAAGGCGGGAGGTTCCCGCAGTCTGCTGGTCTATATTGGAGTAAGTGACAATGCTCTTGATAGTCGCACCACTTTCCCTGTCGCTATCCCAGCGGATTGTCCCACTCTGACGGTCATAATCGGTAGCGTCGCGCCATCCATCCGTATGCGTGATATTCAGGTCGGCACGGATTCCATCGCTCCCCCATGTGTTGCCTCCGGTTAGAAGCGCCCTTTTCCAGCCATAGGCGCCAGCTTCAAGGTTTATATCGGCCGATGGTTTTAAAGGCGCGGGACGGGTCAAAACGTTTATTATCCCACCTATGGCGTCACTTCCGTAAAGAGACGTTCCCGGCCCTTTGGTAACCTCGATACCGCCTGCCATGGGCACATTAACCTCATACAATGCGTTATGATTGAAAAACCCTGTAGAGCGTGTAGGTATGCCGTCTTCAAGGAAGAGGTAGACGGGGCTGGTTGTGAGGGGTTGCCGTATGGCCGTCATATGTCCCTCGCCACCTGTTATATTTACCCGCACTCCGGGGATGCGGTTCATGATGTCCGACGGGTGCGCAGGCTTGACATCGTCAATCTCCTTTTGCCCAATAACATCTACGGTAGCAGAGGTTTCGGCTTTTGGTTCTTCTTCACGCGTTCCGGTAACGGTAACCGTTCCCAAAGACGCATTGCCAGCTTCGGCTTTGGCATACGCAGGATATAGGCCTGTTGCACCTATGGTTATAGTTAAAGCAAGCAAAAT
>JAJRTC010000021.1 GCA_024278445.1 Nitrospirota bacterium | reverse complement strand
CAGGATATCTTGCGGCTTCCACATATTATGGCGTTACCGCCGGTTATTTAGAATCGTTGATAGCCGACAAGGCTTTGCGTGAGATATCCGCGTTTGCGCTTCTGTTTTTTGTTGCGGTGATACTTACGATTGTTTTAGGCTCCGCGATACGCCGCATGCTTTCTGCTTCAAAAACGTTAAGCTCCGTAGACAGAATAGCCGGTGTTGCCGTTGGCGTTTTAAAAGGTGCGTTGTTCCTTTCCATTATCGCTTATCCCTTCTCGTTTCTCCAGGGAACAAAAAAAGAGCTGATGGAAAAGTCTGTAACCGCGCCTTACATTGTCGCCGGTAGCTCCGCTCTGCTTGAAAAGTTTGCACCCGGGTTGGCCAAAAGCATGGATAGCACCGGAATAACCGGTAGAAAACAGATGAAGACCATCGAACAAATTCGCGACAGTATCGAAAAAATCGAATCCGGGGCCAAGGACACTGCCCATGCCATAAAGGAGAAGGTGAAATCGGTTTTGAATGGCGATGACAAGAAAAGTGACAATGGCATTACCAACAAAGATCAAAAAGAGATGGATGAACTTTTGGAATCAGTTGATCCTGACGATAATTGAAGGATGCGATAAATGTTTAAGACTGTTGAGTGGAAAAACGGTTGCGTAAGGCTTATAGACCAGAGGCTTTTGCCTGAAGAAGAGACGTATCTCGACTTTACCGATAGCGATGACGTGGCGAGAGCTATTAAAGATATGGTCGTGCGCGGAGCGCCTGCCATAGGTGTTACGGCGGCGATGGGCGCTACGTTGGCTGGCAAGGCTATTGAAACAAACGACACCGGCGAGTTTATGGCGAAGTTCGAAAAGGCGTTAGAGACGTTATCCGCTTCAAGGCCGACTGCCGTTAATCTCTTCTGGGCGATTGAGAGAATGCGGAAAGTTGCAAAAACAAGCCTGCCTGATGGCGGCGTGGACTTCACCAAACAGAAACTGGAAGAAGAGGCTATAAAGGTTTATGAAGAAGACCTTGTTATCAACAAGAAGATGGGGGAGAACGGCGCGGAGCTTATAGAAGCGGGCGACACAATCCTCACCCATTGCAACGCAGGTGCGCTTGCCACGGCGGGAGATTATGGAACCGCGTTAGGCGTTATAAAAGCCGCCCATCTTGCAGGTAAAAACATTAAGGTGATAGCAGACGAAACAAGACCCTGGTTGCAAGGTGCCCGCCTCACCGCATGGGAGCTTATGAAAGAAAAAATACCTGTGCGGCTTATCACGGACAATATGGCAGGTCATCTCATGAAAAAAAGGCTTGTGAACAAGGTCGTGGTCGGGGCGGATAGAATCGCCGCCAACGGTGACGTCGCTAACAAGATTGGCACATACACAGTCGCCGTGCTTGCCAAAAGGCACAACATCCCGTTTTACGTTACGGCTCCCATGTCTACTATCGATTTTGAGACTGCGACAGGCGACGGAATCCCTATAGAAGAGCGCGACCCATCCGAGGTAACAAACATCATGGGTGGGCAGAGGATAGCTCCTGAGGGAGTCGAGGTATACAACCCTGCTTTCGACGTGACGCCTAACGACCTTATCGCAGGAATCATCACCGAGAAGGGTGTGGCTCGCGCGCCGTTTAAAGAGTCGCTGGCGAAGCTTAGGTAGGTTTAAAGAGAAAAACTTTGGTGCTACGTCTGAGAAAGTTACAGATAATTTTAATTGCAATGATCACAACGTGCAGTTACAGAATGGAAAAAGAGGTTGCGAATTGGCCTTACAATACCCGGAGCTTCTCTGAAATTACGGCGACATAGCTCTACTTAGCGTCATTGCGAGGAGGCTATAAGCCGACGCGGCAATCCCATGTAAAAACGAGATCCTTCACCTTCGGTTCAGGATGACAAGGTGTGACGTCTACCAGTCATTGAGAAGTGAGCGTGGAATGTCAATGACAACTGTAAAGGTTTTTAAAGGCCTGAATGTGCCTTTCTGTAAACGTAAATCTTGATTTTCGCATTTTAATCAGCCTTAGATAGTGTCGTCAATCATCTTGATGCTGGCAACCTTATCGGTTATAGTTTCTGTACCTTGAAATAAAACATACCTATGTAGCACTATATTTCCGGTGGAGAAAACCATGTTACTCAGCTTTAAGCGTTATATCAAACCTTTGCAATGGCTCCCCATTTGTTTCCTTTTTGTCATTGCATCTCCTGCGATGGCAAGTGAGTACCAAAACGTAGACGTACGTCTCGCAGGCATCAATCAGGCCAGATACGAATTGCTGACCGGTGAGGCTTTTACCATGGATGTAACGGCAACGGTGTTTTGTACGTGGCGCAACGTTAAATCCAGCTTAAAGTTCTATGCCATCAGGGAAGAAGAGCTTGGGCATATTTTTGAGCTAAATTCGAATCTTGATTATGCCGCTATTCGGCGAGATGGTGACCTGTTGTTACGAACCAGAAAGTACAGTTTTGATTGCGATGAGGGCCTGACGGTCTCCGCAGGACTTCAGGCACCGCTGGAGCCTGCCATTTACTACGTTAGCGCCTGCCTGCCTACTTTGCGCGATGAGGATGGAGAGGTTTATGCAAATACAGGCACAGGTAACTGGTTTAGTTGCAGTGCGCCACTAGTGCTTAATGTGGAACCCAGACCGGAGCCTGACCTGATCGTACTTGGAAACCCACGTGTGAGACCCTCCAAGGCAGAGTATCAGCCGAGTGAAACAGTTACTATGCGTGTCGTTGTGCGCAATATCGGCGATGGCGACTCCCGCCCGACACAGGTAAGGCTTCGCGCATCAGCATTCCCCACTAACGACCAAAGTCATGATGTCGCAACTCTGGCGGTGCCTGCGCTCTCTCCGGGAGAGCGGGTTGTGAAACAATTTCAGGTTACTACTCCAAACCAGGCGCGTACAACATACTATACAGGCTGTGTGGATGGTGTCAGCTGGAGTGTGATTACCAGTGTGGGAACATATATAGGTGGAGAACAGAGGCATGATAACAATTGCTCCTATCCGATGGAAATAAAAACAACCAATTCCAGACTGCCATCAATCTATGTTGAACGTTTGCGGGTGAGATCCGGCACGTTTGCTCCTTCAACTCCACTTTTTCTTATCGCAGATATTCGCAATGGTGAAACTTCCCGATTCAAGGGTGGAGAGGTAGTTTATCGCAAAAAACTGCCGCTGTTCCGTCGTTTATCGACAAATGCCGACAGGATGATAAGGCCCGTCTTGTCACGTTTTACGAAAGGCGAAGAGGTGTATAAAAATGGAATCTTGCTGGAGGCGGGAGCTACCACAGGCCATAGAGTGGAACTTGAAACCCCGTCCAGCCCGGGGCGTTACCGGTATACCATGTGCCTTTCACACGGTCGGGAGGTTTTCGGCTGTGGAGCTACTGTGGAAGTTATTGTCAGGTAGCTTCTTTTGGTAGTGGGTTAGTTTGCGCATTGTTGTCATGCTAAAGCCCATTTGATTCATTTCGTTCACTCAGGGCAGGCTCCGCGAAGCATCTCGAATCTACAATCGCGTCAGATGTAATTCGAGATTCTTTGCCTTTGGCTCAGAATGACCAAATGACCCACTACCCTTCTTTCCTTCTTTTACTTTTCTTTGTGTTTAGAACCTTTTTGTGTTAATATTGAGAACAGCAATCATTATCAATATTGCGCGCACAGGTTGTGCGTAATGAGTTTATAAATGGAAACCTCTGAAAAAAAAAGTACCACTTAACGGTCATTGCGAGGAGCGGAAGCGACGTGGCAATCTCCGCCCCTTAATTTAATGACAGGTGCGGTGGCTTTTAAGAGGTCTCAAATGGATATTGCATACGTCTGGTATGTGAAAGGAGTTAACTAAAATGGTAAATTTCACAGAAAATGCCGCAAAACATATCGAAAACGCTCGAAAATCTATGAAAACCGGGGGAAAACTCGTCAGATTGGCCGTTGCCGGTGGCGGTTGCACCGGCAGGCAATATCACCTGGGCTTCGATGCGGAGGGTGAAGCTGATATAATGTTTCTTACGAATGGTTTAACGGTTGTCGTTGATGAGCGCTCACTTGAAATAATGGGCGATATGGAGGTCGATTTTGTGGAGGATGGCGAAACTGGCAGGCAATTTACTTTCAAAAGCTCCGAAGCTCCGGTTAACGCTGTTTGCGGTTGTGGAAAAAATAACTGCTGATAACGCTTTGAAATATAGAAACTAAGCCTTCTTTACAGGCTGGTTTTTGATGTTTCGGAACTTGGGTGCATGTGCAAATAAAACTACTTTTCCCCTTTGTTTTCAGACCTTTTTGAGTATTTATCTCTGCTGAATTCCGTTCAGTCATTGAATTTCAATAAGTTTTATGCTAAACTCCTGTTTTTTTTTATGCCGCTTTATCCAGTTCTAGCGTCAAATATTGCAAATTCGATTGAAAATAAGCGAGGTAGCGGATGGAAACCAAGGATATCAAAGGGTTAGCTACAAAATACCTTACCCGAAACTATGGCCGCCAGCCTATCGTTCTGGTTAAAGGACGCAGGTCGTCCGTCTGGGATGCGGAGGGTAAAAAATACCTCGATTTTGTGTCCGGTATAGCTGTTATGAACTTGGGGCATAACTTTGCTCCGGTCAACAAGGCTATCCAAAAACAGATGAGCACGTTGGCTCATGTGTCGAATCTGTACTACACGGAGCCTCAGGTGGAATATGCCCAGGCTTTGGTAGATAAAATGCACAAAGGGAAGCTCTTTTTCTGTAACAGCGGGGCCGAGGCCACGGAGGCGGCGTTAAAGCTTGTCAGGCGGCATTCTATAGAAACTTTCGAAGATAAGGCCAGAACCGAAATAATAGCCTTTAAAGGGTCGTTTCATGGGCGCACCATGGGGGCGTTGTCGCTAACGGGGCAGGACGGAATAAAGAAAGAAGGCTTCGGGCCGATGTTATCCAGTGTCAAGTTTGTTCCTTATGGCGACCTTGAGGCAGTGGAAAAAGCTATAAACAAAAAAACATGTGCCGTTATACTTGAGCCGGTTCAGGGCGAGGGCGGGGTAAACGTTCCTAAACATTCTTTTGTGCAGGGGCTTGCGAAGCTTTGCACGGCTAACAAAATTCAGTTGATCTTCGACGAGGTGCAAACAGGCTTTGGCCGTACCGGGAAACTTTTTGCTTTCGAACATTTCCGTGTAAAACCGGGTATCGTCATCATGGCCAAGGGGATAGCTAACGGTTATCCCATGGGTGTAATGTTCGCTAAAGACGATGTGGCCAAAAGTTTTGTTCCCGGAACGCATGCGTCTACGTTCGGCGGTAGTCCGCCTGCCTGCGCCGGAGCGTTGGTCGCATTGGAAGAAATCACCCGGCCTGAGCTTTTGGAAAACGTCCGCACCATGGGCAGATATATGTTGTTAAAACTCACCGGCATGAAACGTTCTGTCCCTACGCTAAAACAGGTGCGTGGCATTGGCCTTATGATTGGTGTGGAACTTGGCATTCCCGGCGAGAAAATGGTTAAGGAATGCGCCAATGCGGGGCTGTTGCTCAACTGCGTTAACGAAAAGGTGATTCGCTTCCTGCCTCCGCTTAACGTTACGAAACAGGAAGTGGACAAGGCGTTGAATATCTTTGGCAAGGTGCTTGGGGTCTGAGCCTTTGGCTTTGATAGAGGGGAGCACTATACCGGGTGAAACCAGAAGCCTGCTTCGAGTAACCGATTTTAGCCGATCTGAAATCGAAGAGTTGTTCGATGTTGCCACCCGCCTGAAAAAAGAGAGGGCGAACGGGGTAAGCCACAGGCTTTTGGAAGGCAAAACCCTTGGCATGATCTTCCGGAAATCGTCCACACGCACCCGTATCTCGTTTGAAGTTGGCATGTTTCAGCTCGGCGGAATGGCCGTTTTTCTGCAGGACAAAAACCTTCAGATGAAGCGGGGCGAGAGCGTGGCCGATACGGCAAAGGTTTTTTCTCGTTATCTCGACGCTATTCTTTTGCGCACTTACGACCATTCCGAAGTGGAAGAACTGGCAAAAGAGACCAGTATCCCTGTTATAAACGCGCTTACAGATAAATATCACCCATGCCAGATATTGGCCGACCTGTTCACTATAAAAGAGAAAAAGGGCTCTCTGGATGGGGTCAAGGTGGTTTATATAGGTGATGGCAACAACGTGGCAAACTCGTGGCTTTTAGGTGCCGCGCTTATGGGAGTGAATCTCACGGTAATCACACCCGAAGGATATGGGGCCGACCCTGAAATCGTGGCGGAAGCAAAATTGATGGCCTCCAAAACGGGAGCCGTTATAGAAACCGGAACTGACCCAGCTCTTGGCGTTCAAGGCGCTCATGTTCTATACACCGACACATGGGTTTCTATGGGAATGGACGCGGAGGCCGATATTCGCAAAAAGGCGTTTGCCGTGTATCAGCTAGATGAAGCTCTTATAAAACTTGCTGAGCCTGACGTTATGGTAATGCACTGTCTTCCTGCTCATCGCGGTGAGGAGATATCGGCAGGAGCCATGGACGGGCCGAATTCCGTGGTGTGGGATGAGGCGGAGAACAGGTTACATATTCAAAAGGCCATTTTGCTAAAGTTGCTTGGCGGCAAATAAAAAGTTCAGATTTTTTACACCTCCCTACTGGGTTAACCTTCTGTATTTTAAGATATTAACGTGGCCCTCTCTTTTTTTGCGAAAGTAACTGTAAAATTTTTTTACAGTAGTGTCATGGTTTGGACTTAGGTTAACACATTGTTTATTACCAAGTTATTATATAGAAGACAGAGTTGTCCTAATTTTGCTGTAAATTTTTTTTACGGAAAGGTCGTTGCGGGAAATCACTGCTTTTCATCATCTCCAATAAAAACAGATAGATAACTGTGAGCAACCAAACTGGCTCGTAATTTGCTTCAGAGATTATCCAAAGGGAAAATCCGGAATCTGCAAAAAGGCCGGGCACCGGAGAAAAACTGGATACAGAACAAGAAAAGCGAAAAAATATTTAAGGGGGCTGGAGATTAATGAAAAAGATTTTGGTTGTTATAGCTTTGGGAGCCATACTTCTTGTAGGTTTTGGTCGGGCGGAGGCGGCGCCCTTAACGTTCTATTTTGACCCGCAAGGTCTTCTTGACAATCATACGGCGGGCCCCCCTGCTGACGCTACCGCAGGGACTTCAGGAGAGGTAGTCGGCGGGCCCGATACCGCGCCGGGAAATCCCAGGTCTGTCACGGGCGGTAATTATGGCGCATATACGGGTGTTACTAACTGGAATAACGCTGGGCCGGGTAGTGCGCTGGACGTTGCAATTGGCAATGATTACACCCGTTGGCTTGCAAACGGCGGGGAGCCTGTTCAGTCCAACACTTGGCTGGATGATGGTACGGCCGCTCTTGGTTGGGACGAACACGCCTTGGCGTCGGCTCTGGGAACGGGAACCGCCTCAGGGGGGTGGATGGCGCAACAGGCCACCGATGGCTGGTACGACTCTCAGTGGTCCACAGCCGGTATTCAGTGGACTATTGATTCCAATACTGACGGTTATCTTGATATCAATGATAACGGGATCGTTGCAGGTGGAACATCACCCGGCCTTTTTTCCTTTACTGTGGATATCAGCAACCCTGCCACGGCAATGAATCCCGACGGAAGTTACACCTTCTGGTTTGGCGGATTTGCTGTGGACAATAACAACACCCTGTTGGGGACAACCAGTGATATTCGTTATAGCGCATGGAATCCAAATGGTCATAGCGGCTATACCGATCTTTACTTCCAGGGAACCATGAACCTTCAACCTAACGCTGTTCCTGAGCCTGCAACTCTGATCCTCCTTGCTTCCGGTCTTTTAGGTTTCGGCGCATTCAGGAGAATGAGAGGGGAAGCGTAGAAGTCAGCAGTATCTGTCATTGCAAGCGCAAACGAAGCAATCTTAAAGTTTAAACGAGATTGCCACGCGAAACGAGATTTTGCTCGCAATTGCGAGGAGCGTCACGCGACGCGGCAATCTCATCCCTCTCTGTCATCCCGAACTCGCGTGACCCGAAGGGTTATGTTTCGGGTAACAAAGCTCTAAAGGCCGGGGTGACACTTTTGAGTGGTTGTGAAGGCCCACGCGGGATGATATTTAAAGCTACCGCTTAACCACTAACCCTTCGGAAAGCTTCGTTGCCTGATCTGGCGGAATAACGGCTAAAATTCTTCCTGCGGCACGCTCTTTCATAGCGGCGAGGGTGCGGATGGCTATTGGTGGGTCGAGTTGCTGTATCAACAATGCGGCGGCTTCAGGCGGCATGGAGGCGTATGTTTTTGCAAGGCGTTTTACGGCTTTTATTTCAAGATCGCTCCTCAAGGCGATAGACTCCTCAATTTTCACCTGCAACGCCTTGAACTCTGCCAACTGTTTTTCGATATCGGCCTCAAGCAACTTCAATTTTTGCTCTTTTTTGTCGAGAGATTTCTCGCGTTCATCCAGTTGCTTGTTACGTCGCTCAACGTCGCGCAAGATTTCAAGGTCAAGTTCACCAGGTTTTATATCTTGCGGCGCAGAAGGTTTTTTGGTTTCAGGCGTATTGGCGCTCTGGGCCAGGGCAGGGGGAGCAAAACAGCATACCCCTGTAAGTGCGACGGCAAGCAAGCAGTATTTTAAAATCATAACAAACCTTTTTTCCGCTGATGCCGTTGAATGGCGATCTCGTCATACATGGCAAGTTCCTTGCGAGCCTGTTCTTTTAAGTATCGCTCCTTCGCACGTTGGCGGTGATGTTCTATGACCTTGCGGTTTTTCACTTTTTCTATCAGCGTTTCTCGTTCCATGTCTACTATCTGTTTTATCTGCTCTGCTTTTTCTGCTGTTTTTTGTATATTACTTTTAGAGCCTGCCAT
>JAJRTC010000003.1 GCA_024278445.1 Nitrospirota bacterium | reverse complement strand
CTCTTATGTTTCTGCACAGGCTTTTAAACCGAAGGCCCGACGCGGTAAGCTCGCTTGACTTGCTTTTGCCAAGTGGTTTTGAGCTTTTGGCCTTGAAATAGAGCATGTGGGTCATTTGATTGTCCATGGGGCCCGCCTGCCTCATGTTGCGGATCGTAACAGGGCTTTTAAGCTCAAGCCGTGAAAACTCGGTTAATATATTTGAAATAACCTGCCGCAAAATTATCGGGCTGGTTGAGTCTATTTCCTGAAAAGTGTCTACCTGATTTTTTATGTCGAGCTTGGTGGCACCGAGCTTCTTTATGCCAGAATCGACGACTTCGCAAAGGTTTGCGTGGATAAAACCGCCGTCGCCCTCTATTGAGTCGCCCATGTTACAGTGAGCCACGGGAGAGACAAAATTCATTATCTGCTCGATGATCTTTTCCGTATCAGGGCAGGTATTAGACGATTCATCACGATAAACACGCATAAGGGCATTGTTTTCGTGGGGAAGCCTCACCGCCGCTAGAAGCGATAGAAAATCGTTTTCCCGCATAACAAAGCATTGATCGCCAGAATCTGGTTTCTCCGAACATTTGGAACAGGATGAAGCCCCGGCACTTGAGAGCCATTGGCATTTTGAGGAAGAGCCGTTAAATCGATTTTTAAGCAACAAGGACATTCTTTCATTCAAGTGTATAAGAGTACCCGAATTTGAAACAAGACTACCTGGAGCCTCCATACTGCTAAGAAAATCTGTCGCTTTTTCGCAATTCTGCCTGTTTGAGCCTTTGGCTAATTGGGTTGAGGCCATGTTGAACACTCCCATGTTTAGGTTAGCTGGCTTGTGCCATGCTAGCTTTGCTAGAAATAATAAAACCTTGGCACGTCGTCACTGGTATTAAATGTATGACAACAGTAATTATATTTGTACCACATTTTTACTAAAATGCAATAATAATTTTAAGGAAATTTACGCAAAATCACTCCAAAGTCTTAAAACGCGAAAAACCTGTAAAAAAGCGGTTTCTCCTGTTGGTGCAGTAAGGGCAGGGGAATTGGGCTATGTCGCGATTTTGCCCTGTGTTTTCAATGTGTTAGCAAGCTTTGTGATGTGGCTGATTTCAGGCATGTTATCCGGGAAGAGCGCTTGAAGGACTTCGTTTGGGCGCACGCTCCCCGTAGGGCCGCTCACAGTTTGAAAACGTATACCGGTCGGGTTAGAAATGGTGGTGATTTCTTTTATCATGGGCCTTGTATCTATCGATTTTCCAGACGGGCCGTCGCGCAACACTATTCGGGACTCACTCTCCATAAAACTTTTTATTGCCGTATTTATTTTTTCCTTCGGCATAACGTCACGAAACTCGATTTGATATTCCGCTCCCCCTATTTGTGAGCTTATAGATTTTGTTCCGATCGCTATTTCTTCGCAATCTTTAAAATTAAATCCTTTGGGTGTAACGCTGTTTAAAAGCTGGATAAGTGACTGGGCGGCAAGCTTGCAGGAAAGCTCTACGTCCATAGCTTCTGCGTAGCTTTCAACCCCAACGGGTAATGCCGGGCCAAAAGATATTCGAGGATGCGGGGAATATCCCTCTGAGTACATAACCGGAAGCTTTGCAATTCTTATCGCTCTTGTAAGCACGCTTACGGTTTCAAGGTGGGCCAGGAACTTAACCAAGCCAGTTTTGGTGTATGTTAAGCGATATTTGAAACGGTCTTTTTGCGTGTTTTTGTCTTCTTCCGGTGTTTCTGTTTCGGGCCAATCGTATGGTTTGAAGCATGTGTTCGGGTCAAGGCCGCATCCTTCACATTTTTCCGTTTTGCAGTCGCCTGTCACTTCGGCTTTTTGCGCGTGTTTCCACTCTCTTAAGAAAAACTTTTTGGTAAGCCCTGTGTCTATATGATCCCATGGCAATGTTTCGTCCAGATCAAAATCACGATTTGCGTAAAATTCAGGCTCTATACCTTCTTCCTTAAACGAGGTCATCCATCCGTCATAACTGAAAAACTCCGTCCATGCGTCCATTTTGCATCCGGTTTCGTATGCTCTTTCCACCACGCGTGACAGTCTTCTGTCTCCTCGGCTAAAAACCGCTTCCATAAAGCTCATCTTTGCGTTGTTCCATTTTAAGCGCAGTCTTTTATTTCTTCTTATAAGGTCAAACAGGCGTTCTTTTTTTCGTGTTAGCGACTCAATGCCGTCTTGCCCCACCCATTGGAACGCGGTGTGGGGCTTTGGAACAAAGTTTGACACGCTAACGGTGATGGTCTGAAATTTTTTGTTGTTTACAGTAAGTTGTGCAAGCCTGTCGCTTAATTTGAAAATGGCCTCCACGTCTTCATCGGTCTCGGTGGGAAGCCCTAGCATGAAATAAAGTTTTAACGATCGCCAGCCCGATTCCAAAAGATTCGTTGCAACCCTGATGATGGCCTCGTCGGTTACATTTTTGTTTAATACGTCGCGGAGCCTTTGTGTGCCGGCCTCGGATGTGATTGTGAAACCTGTTTTTTTAACTCGTCCGACCTCGCGGATTATATTGCTGGTAACGGTGTCGGAACGTAGTGACGGCAACGAAACCCCTATCTTTTCGCCTTCGTACTTGTTCATAAGCGTGGAGAGGAGCGGTTCTATTTTTGAATAGTCGCCTGCGCTGAGCGACGTTACGGTGACAGAGTCGTAACCTGTAAGGCCCAGCGCTTTTTCTATTATCGCCATAACCTCCGATGGCGTTCGCTCCCGCACGGGGCGGTATGTGGTTCCGGCCTGGCAGAACCTGCAACCCTGGGTGCATCCCCTGTCTATCTCAACGTTAAGCCTGTCTTGCACAGGTTTGCCAAACGGTATTACTATCTCGTATGGGAATGGCGAATCTTTCAGAGTCGGCAGAAAAACGCGTGTGACTTTTTTATATTTTTCAAGTTTGGGTGTGATGCGTTCTATTTTTCCATCGGTGCCGTATGACACCTCGAAAAGTGACGGAACATAAACTCCGGGAACTGTTGATAATTTTTCAAGCGTCTCGTTGCGCGGTTTCCCTTTTTGGGCGGCGATAAGGCGCATAACCGTTAACACCGTTTCCTCACCATCGCCCAAAACAAAAAGGTCGAAAAACTCGGCTATAGGCTCTACGTTATACACACCCGCTCCGCCGCCTATCACAAAAGTGGTTGCGTCATCTCTTTTTGCCGCCCTCAGGGGGATGCCGGCCAGGTCGAGCATCCACAACATGTTGGTGTATGAAAGCTCGTAAGGAATTGTGAACCCCAAAATATCGAAATCTTTTAAGGGCCGCCTTGTTTCAAGTGACATGAATGGCATTTCTTCATTTTTTATGGCTGTGGCAAAATCTTCACCCGGAGCAAACACGCGCTCTGCCACAAGGTCAGGCTCTCCGTTTATCACGTTATAGAGAATCTTTAGCCCAAGGTGTGACATGCCGATCTCGTACAGGTCGGGAAAAGCGAGAGCGATTGACGCATCTGTTTTTTCGTGATCTTTATGGACGGAGTTTTTTTCGACTCCCAGGTATGTAGACGCTTTTTTTACAGATTCGAGAACACGCTCGAACCGCTCCATAGAAATATTATTCACTGGCAAACCTTCTGTATGAAACGTTCAAAACAAGCCCAATGCCGATAAAGTTGGTAAGAAGCGACGACCCGCCATACGATATAAAAGGTGCCGTAAGGCCCACTATCGGCAAAAGCCCCAGGGTCATACCGATATTATAGAGGAGGTTGAAGGTTATCATGGAGCCTACGCCTACCGTTATAAGGGCGCCGAACTTGTCTCTGGAATGAATGGCCGTTTCCATTACACGCATTATGAAAAAGAAGAAAAGGGCAATGAGAATAATAGAGCCTACAAACCCTACTTCCTCGGCGACTACGGAAAAAATAAAGTCCGTATGTTTTGCCGGCAGGAAGTTAAGTTTGCTTTGCGTCCCTTCAAAAAGCCCTTTGCCCCAAAGCCCGCCTGAGCCGATGGCGATTTTTGACTGTATGATCTGGTAACCTTGTCCCATCGGGTCACTTTCAGGGTCTAGCAAGGTTAATATCCGTTTTTTCTGGTATGGCTTGAGAAAAAGCCAGAATAGTGGTGCCAGAATAGCCATCAGGGCGGCGGTTTTTACTATTATCCTTTTTCTGATACCGGCAAAAAGCACTATGGATGCAAAAAGAATGATAAATATAAGTGCCGTGCCAAGGTCTGGCTGGCGTGCCACCATAAGAAAAGGAACTGCGGCGAAAAATGCCGGTTTTAAAAGGTCTAAAACCCCCATCTCTTCATCTTTTTCCATGTCGTCCACGATGCGGGCTATCAGAATTATCAGTGTGATCTTCATAATCTCCGAAGGCTGAAAATTAAAACCGCCCATGGCGAGCCAGCGTTGCGACCCGCCCCCCGTGTGCCCCGTGATGTCTACGAGGATAAGAGAAATTATGCCTACCGTATAAAGCGGATACGCCATTCGCTCTATGGTGTGGTAGTCGATAAACATTACAACTCCCATTGCCACCAGGGAGAGGCTTATCCAGTATATCTGGCGCAGGTAAAGACTTTTCATGAACATGCTGTCGCTCTGAAGGTTTGAGCTGTATATGGCTATTACGCCAATAGCGCTTAAGAGCAAAACAATGAATAGTAGCGTGGAATCAAACTTCCGCCACTTGTACCGTTCAAGATACTCGCCCGTCATTCTGTTTTTTGTCCTTCGTCTTTTGTCGGGGCTTCAATTAAACCCGCTTTTTCCAGTTTTGAGAGATACGTATCCATTATTCTCTGGGCTATAGGTGCGGCCATAGAGCCGCCGTGCCCTGCGTGTTCGGCTATCACGGCAACGGCTATTTTCGGGTTGTCATATGGCGCGTAGGACACGAACCATGCATGATCTCTATGTTTTATCTGCATTTTTTCGTGTTCCCACTTCTCGTTCTGTTTCATTTTAACAACCTGCGCCGTGCCGGTTTTCCCTGCATAAGTATATTTCCCTTTACGCAGGCGCCATGCCGTGCCGTGCTGTTCGGCTACCACGCCTCGCAAGGCAAGCCTGATGATATCGAGCGTTTCGTCCTTTAAGGAGGTTTTTACTCCTCCGGTTTCTTTTTTGATATTGTCTTTTTTTATAATGGTTGGCGTTACAAGCCACCCGCCATTGGCTACCATCGCGACCATTCTGGCAAGCTGTATCGGTGTGGCTAAAACAAAACCTTGTCCGATAGAGCAGGATACCGTCTCTCCCTTTATCCACGGCTCTTTTTTAGCTCGCAGTTTCCACTCTTTGGTTGGGGTGAGGCCAGGTTTTTCATTGGCAAGCTCGACACCTGTTCTTACTCCTAAACCGAATTTTCTGGAGTATTCCGCTATTTTGTTTATGCCAAGTTTTATGCCTACGTTATAGAAAAAAACGTCGCATGATCGAACCAGCGCCGTGTGAACGTCAACGTAACCATGGCCACCTTTTTTCCAGCAACGATACGACCTTCTACCCAGCCTGTAGTGCCCCGGGCAGTAAAACTTTGTTTCGGGGGTGATGATTCCCTCTTCCAGCGCGGCGGCCGCCATTATTATCTTGAATGTGGAGCCGGGCGGATATTGCCCCTGTGTGGGTCTTTCCTGAAGTGGGTGAAACTCGTCTGCCAACAGCTTTTTCCAGACGTCAGATTTAATGCCGAACGCAAAATCGTTTGGGTTAAACGAGGGTTTGCTTACAAACGCCAATACCTCTCCGGTATCAGGGTCTATGGCGATTGCCGCACCCATCTTGTCTCCAAAAGCTTCTTCCGCCGCTTTTTGTGTTTCGTAATCGAGCGTCAGGTGAATGTCTGTTCCGCTTTCAGGATGTTTTGTAGCAAGGTTGCGCAGTTCCCGTCCGGCCGCATCGACCTCAATCCTTTTAAAGCCTTTCCCGCCTCTGAGCGTCTTCTCAAAAACTTTTTCTACGCCATATTGCCCTATAAAATCATCGCGGGAATATATTTCTGGTGAAGACTTCTCATATTGCTTTTGAGATATGGCTCCTAAATAACCTAAAATATGCGCGGCCATATCGCCATTTTCATAGTTTCTCGCGGCTTTCACCTCAAGGAAGACCCCTGGCAGGTCTATCCGCCGCTCCTCTATAAAAGCGACCTCCTCACGGTTGATGTCTCGTTTTAGCGTGACCTTGTTAAAGGAACGGGTACTTTTTATTGCTTCCTTGATGGCCTGCTTGTCTATAGAAATTTCTTTTTCAAGAAAATCAAGCGTCCATTCCATGTCTTCCACATCCTCAGGAATCAGGGATAGCTGAAAGGAGGGGCGGCTGTCTACGAGGGGGATGCCGTTTCGGTCGAGAATACGGCCACGGAGCCCGTCTGTTCTAAGCTGTCTTATCCGGTTATTTTCAGACTTGCCCGCCAGAATTTCGTGTTGCAAAACCTGCAGATGCCAAAGCCTCATGCTGATGAGCATTAAACAGCCGATGAGAAGGATTGAGAAAATAAAAACCCTTCTTCTTATCTTGCCAAGAAAAACTCCAGACCCGGAGCGTTGTTTAAACATCGACTAATTGCACACCAACAGCGTAAATGATAACAGATAGTTATATGAACAGATTAACGTAAAACCTTGATAACTATCCTGCCATTAAAATGGCTTTAATCCTTCCATTGCAGGGTAGGTAGCAAGCTTTTCGTAAAACGTGGTTTTGATTGCATCGAGCTTTTCCTGGCTTTGCGCCTCGAAGCGGAGAACCAGAACCGGTTGCGTGTTAGAAGCGCGAATCAGCCCCCAGCCATCACCAAAACGAACCCTTGCGCCATCGATATCCACAACGTTATAATCCTTTTTAAAGTATTGCGTGATGTCTTGCACGATATCGAATTTTTCGTTGTCCGGGCAGTCTACCCGTATCTCCGGCGTGTTAACGACATGCGGCGTATCGGCCAGAAATTCAGACACCTTTTGGTCGCTCTCAGCCATGATTCTCAAAAACCGCGCAGTAGCGAAAATAGCGTCGTCAAAGCCGTAATAGTCGTCTTTAAAGAATATATGGGCGCTCATCTCGCCTGCCAGCTCCGCATTTTCCTTTTTTAGCCTTGCCTTGATAAGCGAGTGGCCCGTTGCGTTAATAACCGGCCTGCCGCCATGCTTTTTGATGTCGTCTTCCAGGTTTTGCGAACATTTAACGTCGTATACTATTGCCGCACCCGGTTTGCGAGACAAAATATCGCGGGCGTAAACCATCATCATCTGGTCGCCGAACAGTATGCCCCCTTTTTCGTCTACAATGCCTATCCTGTCGCCGTCGCCATCATAGGCTACCCCAACGTCCGCGCCGGTTTCGCGTACTTTTGCTATCAGGTCTTCTAAATTTGCCGGAACGGTGGGGTCCGGGTGATGATTCGGGAATGAGCCGTCTACCTCGCAAAAAAGCTCTATAACCTCGCAACCTAACTCTCTTACAAGCCGTGGCGCAAAGATGGCACCACACCCGTTACCGGCGTCTATGACCACCTTTGATCCACGTTTGAGTTGCACTTTCCCGCGAACCATCGTTATGTAGTCTTCTATTACGTCCGTTTTGGATATAGAGCCTGCCCCTGTTTCAAAATCGTTCGCCTCAATCATGCCCGCTAACGCCTGTATCCCGCTACCGTGGATAGAATCTTTCCCAAGGTTCAGTTTAAAACCATTGAATTCGGGAGGGTTGTGAGACCCTGTTATCATAACGCCGCCATCTGTGTTGAGGTGGTACACAGAAAAATAGAGAAGCGGGGTAGGCACCAAGCCTATGTTCACAACGTTTACCCCTGTCGAAATAATGCCGTCAGACAGATATTTGAAAAGAGATTCCGACGATTCACGGGCGTCCATCCCAACGGAGACCGTTCTGCCGCCATTCCTTTTAACCGTTGTGCCGAAAGCTTTTCCTAAAGCTGTTACGGTTTCCGGTAGCAGGTCGGTTTTAACAATGCCGCGTATATCGTATTCTCTGAATATGTGTCTGTTCATTTAGCTCCTCGTACTTTAAGCTGAAACTGCGTATTGATGATCGTCAAAAAAACCGGTTACAAGGTTTTCCATCTCGTCACGCGTTTTTGTATTGTTTACTCTGTTTCGGAAACGGGCACCGCCTGTTACCCCACGGGAATAATATCCCATATGGGTTCGCATTTTTCTTATGCCTGTTTTCTCTCCATAATGGCCAACCATAAGCCTTATGTGTGAGAGTATAACACCAGCCATTTCGTTTGCGGCAGGTTTAGTGTATAAGCCTGTCTCTAAAAGTTCGTTAATCTGCCGGAATATCCAAGGGTAGCCTAACGCGCCACGGCCTATCATGATTGCGGAGCAGGCCGATTCGTTTAAGCGTTTTATTGCTATTTCAGGTGTGGTGATGTCTCCGTTACCTATCACCGGAATTTTCACACTATTTGCCACTTCTGAAATTAACTCCCAGTCTGCCTTGCCGGAATAACCTTGCGACGCCGTTCGGCCATGCAGGGTGATGGCGTGAGCCCCCTTGTCTTCAAAGAGTTTCGCTGATTCAAGGGCGTTGACAGTCTCAAAAGTCCAGCCTGTACGGAATTTAACCGTGACAGGTTTTTTGACAGCTCGAACAACGGCTTCCACCGCTTGCCCCGCTTTTTTAAGGTTTTGTAACATGGCCGACCCCGCGCCGGTTTTTACCACCTTTTTTACCGGGCACCCAAAGTTGATATCTATATAGTCGCAGGGGCTTTCTTCTACTACAAGGGCGGCATCTCGCAATATTTCAGGGTCGCCGCCGAAAATCTGGGCCGATACAGGCCTTGGTTCGTCGTCTTGCGGTAGCATATCGAACGTGCGTCGCGAATCGCGTACAAGGGCGTTTGCGCTTATAAGTTCAGACACTGTAAGCCCCGCGCCCTGTTCCATCGCGATTTTGCGGTATGGCCCGTCGGTCATTCCGGCTATCGGGGCCATAATTACCGGCGATTTTAAATTCAATCCTCTATTCTCCATAACTTACAATGTATTTGATTGTAGTCTTTGGTTCAAGAGCAGGTGTAGGGTTAGAATGTCTTTTCGCAAAAGTAGAAGATGAGGGATTTGAAGCTGAAGGTTTTTATATAAAACCCCTGTGAGGTCAGGTGGGGGTGTAAAGCGAAAAACCAGAGATTCTTCGCTGGCGCTCAGAATGACAATATTACACCCTCCCCTTAATCCCCTCCCCTCGAGGGAGGGGAAATGTGGAGTTCCTCTCAACGGGGAAATATGGGATAGACCTCAATGGGGAAAAATAGAACACATCCCGCTGGGGAAAGGTGGGATATCGTTTGATGTTCTAAAAGTGCTAAAGGTAGATTGCCGCACGAAACGTACGTTTCGCTTGCAATGAGGAGGCTATAAGCCGACGTGGCAATCCCGCGTAAAAACGAGATCCTTCACCTTCGGTTCAGGATGACAAGGTGTGACGTATACCAGTCATTGAGAAGTGAGCGCGGAATGTCATTGCTGTAGATGACAACCGTAACGGTTTTTAAAGACCTGAAGCCGCGAGTCTTTAAACGCAAATATTGATTTTCACGCCTTACCTGTTTTCCACCTTTCCTTTTAACAGGTCGTAAAGATTTTTGAGGTCGCCTGCGGAAGGGTTTGCGCTTACGCCAGTTGTCAAAATTTTCATGGCTTCCTTTGTGTCACCCCGGTTTAACGCTCGTTCCGTGGCGAACATGATGACTTCAGGGTCGTAAGGATATTGCGAGAGGTATTCATTTATGGCGTTGTTAACTTCATCATCGTCGTTAGCAATTGAAAACCATTTTTTCCTCCATTCAGGGTTGTTAAAGCCATCCCGGTAGAGCTTGCGGAAAATCATATCTGCAACTTCGTTTCTTCCGGCTGTTATTGCGCCTTTCGCAATTATCGCCATTGGGGACGCGGTTCCAGGAGAGCTAAAAACTGTGTCGGTTTCCAACATTTTTTGCGCCGTCTCTTTAACCTTCTCCCAGCCGCTTTCGAAATAGTAAACAGCGTCGGCGCAGAGTGAGTCCGCCGTTGGTTTTATGTTTTTCGTTGTGCCGGTTTTTTTCCGGCTTGTCTGCTCTATCAGGTTCAGGTAGAGCTTTTCATATTGCTCTACGCATCTCCTTGGCGTAAATTTTTCATCAGCCGTTTTGCGTGCGGCATTCATTATGTTCTGCCACTTGTTGGAGCTGTGAATTTTTAACGCCTCGTCAATCACTTTTATTATGGCGTTTTTATCTTTTGCATCAACTGTAAAGCCGTCTACGCCGTGGGTTATGATCTCCGCCAGCCCGCCGTCGTTTGCAACTATAGGAACGCATCCGCTTGCCATTGCTTCTAGTGCAACCAGCCCGAACGGCTCTTTTTTTGATAAGAGAATCATGAAATCGGCCTGACGGTATAGCGAGTCGATGTCTGTTCGTAGTCCCAGGAACTTTACGTTGTCAGTTGATTCACCTGTTTGTCCCCGTCCTGCAAGCCACAATTCCGCATTCGGGGCTAGTTTCAGGATATCGTCAGCCAGTTCATCGAGGTGTAGCCACATCTTTTTTTCGCGACGGGTAGATTCCAAAAAAACTATTTTGCCGGCGGGTTTCTTTTCACGTTCAAACGGAAAACCGGCTGTGTCGATTCCGTTGTGTATTACAACAGCCTTGTCCTGGTTTGGTTGCACACGCTTTACAGTTTCGGAAACGCAGACAGAAACATCGATATAATCGAAAAGCTGGCCCGGTTCCGTGTGATGCATGATTTCTACTATGGCGGGGACGCCGGCTGTTCTGGCCGCTTCGCAGGTTAAAGGGTCGAACCCGCCTGAGAACTGAACGATGTCCGCGTCTGCCATAGTCTTAACAAGTTTTTCAAATCTATTATCGGCACCTGTGAAAATATATTGAATGGATGGATCGTAAAAGTTCTTGTCGTCAGGCTCAGGCAGGGGAACTACGAAAACGGGGTCTACTATGTTCCTGTCAAGAAAACGGTGGTAAAGAACATCCATGCGGGAGATGCCGCCACCAAAGCCGACTTCGTATGTCGTATGAACAAGGCGTATCGGCTTTTTTGGCATAGGCTACTGAAACCTGTCGCCCAGGCTTACCTTTGTACCGAGCGTAAAACTGTGGGCAGGCATTCTACCTTTCCCCTCAGGCTTTAATTCTGTTATCAAAACGGAACCTTTGCCGCATACCACCTCTATTCCACCTTTTGTTATGGATAGAATCTCACCCGGCTCTCCTCTTTTTGCCACGTCTTTTATTTGCCTCACAAAAAGCAGTGTTATTTTTTTGCCGTTAAGCAATGCCCTGGCTCCGGGAAATGGTGAAAAACCGCGAACTTTGCATGAGACCTCTTTTGCCGACGTTGTCCAGTCGATCAAAAATTCGTTTGGGGTAAGTTTTTTTGCATATGTCGCTTTAGTGTTATCCTGCTTCCTCTGCTTTACGTTTTTGTTGGCGTAGTCTACAAGAGCTTTAGGCATGAGATTGGCCCCTGTTATCGCGAGGCGGTCGTGAAGAGAGCCAGCCGTGTCGTTTTCTGTAATTTTTGTCTCAGTGCAACTTAGCAGATCGCCGGTATCGAGCCCCGCCTCCATTATCATTGCGCAGACCCCGGTGATGTCGTCGCCTGCGATGATGGCCCTGTTAATGGGAGCCGCGCCGCGCCATCTTGGGAGCAGGGAAGCGTGCAGGTTTACAGGTGCTACTTGTGGAATTTCGAGTATCGATTGTGGGAGTATTTGCCCGTAAGCTACCACCACTATGTAATCAGGCCTTATTTTTGTTAATGCTTCAATATTTTTAGGCTCACTTGCCTTTATCGGCTGAAGTAGAGGGATTTTATGTTTAATCGCCACCTGTTTAACCGGTGAAGAAGTGAGTTTCTTGCCGCGTCCTTTTGGCTTGTCTGGCTGTGTTACGACAGCCTCAACCGAAAAAGCCGGATGTTCCATAAGAGCGCGCAGGGTAGGGGTGGCAAAATCGGGTGTTCCCATAAACACCACTTTAAGCTGTTTTACCATTATTTAGCGAGAACTCCTCTGCATGCGCCTAAACTTGAGTTTAAGCATATTTCGCCTGAAGTGGCCGAGATGCTCCCAAAAAAGTTTTCCGTCAAGATGTTCCATTTCGTGCATTACGCACCTTGCCACGCGATCTTCGGTGGTTATTTCCTGCTCTTCTCCCTCAAGGGTCAGGAACTTTACTTTAACCCTTCGGGGCCTTTCTATGTCGGCATATATATCGGGTATGCTAAGGCATCCCTCCTCCTCCATTATGGCCCCGTCTGTTTCCAGGATATGCGGGTTTATCATTGTTACAATGTCGTCGTTGGCCGTGCCCTCGCCGCATGATAGGTCTATAATTATAACGCATTGTAAAACACCTACTTGTGGTGCCGCTATGCCTGTTCCGGGGGCGGATTTCATTAACATTGTCATATGTTTGGACAAAGTTTTTATTTCTTCATCTATTACCTCTACAGGCTCCGATTTAAGGGTTAGCAGAGGATCGGGGTAGATTAGGATTTTATTGGCAGAATCACTCATTTTTAAAGCAGAAACAGGGCTTTTACTCATGCAAAAAGTATATCACACCACAATTTTGCGCAAAATTTTGTCATTGACGACTAAATTTTGTATTTTAAAGGCTGAGGAATGTTGCTTTTATGGGAGTCCATTTTTAACATATTGATTATTAAGGGAAAACTAAATTTGACTTTTGCGTAATTCTTGGCCCGGCCTTTGCAATGCTAATGAGCAAGTAAAACTTATAACAAAGGTTATTGAGGGAGACTAGGCATGAAAGCAAAAAAGGAAATGCTGGAATCCAAAGGTGTTTGCAAACACTGTGGCGGTGTTGTGCGGGCTTATCGCGGGTCGACTTCCTGTCTTATGTGCGGTCGGGACGAGAAGCACGAGTGTGAGATGTGCTGTGGAGAAAGCCTCCGAAAAACAGCTTAAAAGTTGAACTTTCGCCGACGCGGACCCTTGGCAGGTTATTATTATTAAATTATAAAGACGACGATCTATCCCCCCGTTGTTTAAAGATTTTAATAATTGAATCCGCGTCGGCTTCCAAATTCCCCCCTGTAAACCGGGCTTTTCCTCCCTTCCCTTTGTAATACACACCCAATCCGGTTAGAATTAGAAAAAATCTTTTTGTGGGGAGAGTTAATGTCTGAAGGTTTATTGCGTGATGGTTTCCAGCGCAGTGTCGAATATCTCCGTCTTTCTGTAACCGACAGGTGTAGTTTGAGGTGCGACTACTGCATGCCTGCCGGGATGAAGTTTACTCCGAATTGCGACATGCTCAAGTTTTCTGATTTTCTGTTTCTGGTCGATATCTTCGCGAGCCTTGGAATAAGAAAAGTTCGCGTAACGGGCGGTGAGCCGTTAATACGCCGTGGAATTTTAAGGTTCCTGCGTCAATTAAAGGAGATACCGGGAATAGAGCGGACTGTTGTTACTACAAACGGGCTTAAGCTTTACAAAATGGCACCGCATCTTAAGTCAGCCGGTGTTGCGGGCCTTAACGTGAGCCTTGATTCACTCGACCGCGAAAAATATAAAAAAATCACGGGTGTCGACCAGATATCCAAAGTTATAAGCGGGATAGACTCTGCTATCGAGGCGGGTTTTGCGCCCGTCAAGGTGAACGTGGTTGCCATGAAAGGGGTAAACGACGACGAGTTTTTAAAGTTTGCCGAACTTACGCGGGATAAAAACATACAGGTGCGGTTTATCGAGTTTATGCCTGCAACCCCGTCGCTTTGGTCAAGCGAGCGGTTTATTGCTGTGCCGGAAATTAAAAAGCATATTGAACGATTGGGGCCGCTTGTTTCTGCCGATAAAGAAAAGTGGGGCGGCCCTGCCGAGATTTACAAGCTCGACGGAGCGGTGGGGCAGATCGGGTTTATTTCCGCCGTCTCGCGCCATTTTTGTGAATCTTGCAACAGGTTAAGGCTTACGTCTACAGGACAGCTTATGACATGTCTTTTCGGCAAGGGGGACCTTGACTTGAAAAAGATGATAGATGGCGGTGCCGACAAAAAAACGATAAAACAGGCGATACGCGAAACGGTGTTTGACAAAAATGGTGTGCGTGTTCTGCCTACTGCCGCAGGGCCGGGCGAGGAAAAACGCTCTATGTCGTGCGTTGGCGGGTGATAGGTTTTGTTTATTCAGGAAAGTGATTTATAAGAATGTCTGACAAAATAAAATGGGCCGCCGAAGCGGAAGAGAAATTAAAAAAGGTTCCGCCTTTTGCGCGTGACATGGCAAAAAGCATGATAGAAGATTTCGTAAAAGATTTAGGTGAAACCGAGGTTACGCCTGAACTTATGAAGAAGGCGCGGGCCAGGTTCGGCATGTGACGATGTTGTCAAAAAACGTTTTTTTGTTTTTTGTACCGCTGTTTTTCTGTTTTGTCGTTACTCAAGCCGATTCGCAAACAGGTTTTGCGTCACCTTACTTTTCAGTTACCACAACTTTTCCTGATTCTTATGTAAAGCCCGGAGACGTGGTTTATGGTTCTATTCTCGTTACCATGCCGGAGGGATGGCATGTATACGCGCCCGGAGTTAAAAAATACAACAGTCTTAATGTAGATGCGGGCGACGGGCCATTACAACATGTGCGGTTAGATTACCCCCCCGCTAAAACCATCGTTCAACTTGGCGATGAAGTTCCCGTATATGGTGGAACAGTAGAGATACGCGTGGCAGGAATCGTGCCGCTTGATTATTTAGCCGGTCTTCTTATGTTCAGCGCGGTTGTGACGTGGCAGGGGTGTACGGACAACATCTGTCTGCCGCCTGAATCGAGAATGGTTTCTGTTCCTTTAAAAATATCAGCAGGAGATCAAAAATGAAAAACCTCCTTACCTTTTCCTTAATGGCGATAGTGGCGACAATGTTTATTGCTCCCGCCTCTTTTGCCGAGAGCGAATGGACAGGCAACGTAAACGCCCTTATTGGCAAAAGGATGTTGGAAAACTCGAAGTGGAAGCCGTTGGACGATCATTGGGGTGGTGGGCTGGAGTTTGATTTCAAAAAAAAATCGTGGCCCGTAAGCATGCTCTTCTCCGTTTCAGGGTCGTCTAAGGATGAAGACGTCTGTTGCGTATCGGACGGCACATTCCTTTATTCTGTAAACAACAAGGTTGAGACCCTGGAGATAAGTGCTGGGTTGAAGAAATATTTTGCGTTAGGCGGCAATGCGTTTCCTTACATAGCGGCTGGCGGGTCTTATATAGAGGTAGAAACATCTTCTGAAACAGGCAATAACCTGTTTACAGGCAACCTTTTATCGCGCGGGAACGAATCTACCAGCGGCGGCTTCGTAAACGGCGGGGTTATGTGGAAATTCGGGACGTTCAACGCAGGATTTGATATAAGAAAACTTTTTGGAACAAACCTGAAAAATGATTTTGATGTCGATTATTATCAATACTCGCTTCTTTTAGGTTTTGGGTGGTAGTCACAGCTTTTCTTTTATTCTGTGATGTTATAAAATCCCGTTCAGCCTAAAAACGATCTTTAACTATATGTAACATGACAAATAAAAAAGCTTGGTCAGGACGATTTACAGAACCTACTCATCCTCTGGTAGAGGAATTTAACGCAAGCCTTGAGTTTGATTACAGGCTATACAAGCACGATATAATGGGCAGTATCGCCCATGTAAAGATGCTTGGACGCCAGAAGATCATCCTTAAAAAAGAGGCTGACGCAATTGTTAAAGGCCTTAAAAAGGTGGAAGCGGAGATAGAGTCGGGCAAGTTTACGTTAGATATTGCCGATGAAGACATCCATATGGCGATAGAGCGCAGGCTCGGCGAGAAAATCGGGAAGAGCGTTGCCGGTAAACTTCACACTGCAAGGTCGCGCAACGACCAAGTGGCCACAGACCTGCGGCTTTTTGTTCGTGATGCGATAGACGAGATCGTGATTCTTATACGAAACCTGCAAAAGGCTTTTCATATGAAAGCCCAAAAACACGTTAATACGCTTGCGCCGTCATACACACATCTGCAACCGGCCCAGCCGATCCGTCTGGCGCACTGGTTCCTGGCCTATTACGAGATGCTGGAGCGTGACGCCAACAGGTTTCTGGACGCTCGCAAAAGGGTGAACGTTATGCCGTTAGGCTCCGCCGCTCTGGCCGGAACGAACTTTCCTATAGACCGCGAATGGGTGGCAAAACAGTTAAAGTTCGACGCAATCTCCGAAAACAGCATAGACGCCGTGTCTGACCGTGATTTTGTCGTCGAGTTTTTGTTCACGGTGTCGCTGACGGTGACGCACCTGTCGCGGTTAGCGGAGGAACTCATTATCTTTACCTCTGCCGAGTTTGCGGTGATGGAACTGCCAGACGCCTTTTGTACCGGCTCTTCTATTATGCCGCAGAAGAAAAATCCTGACGTGCCAGAGCTTATAAGGGGCAAGACCGGCAGGCTGAATGGTCACCTTGTGGCGGTTTTAACTACGTTAAAGGGCCTGCCGCTCGCATATAACAAGGATTTACAAGAGGATAAAGAACCCGTTTTCGACGCGTGGGATCAAATAAGCCTGATTCTGGAGATTACGGCAGATATGGTAACTGCTTTGGCGGTAGATAAGGAGAAGTTGGAAAAAAGGGCGGGGGAAGGCTTTATGACCGCTGTGGATATAGCCGACAGGCTTGTACTTGAAGGAGTTCCATTCAGAAAAGCCCATGAGATCGTAGGGAAACTTGTGAGGCTCTGTACAGATAATGGTCTTGATTTTATGGGAGTCTCCACTGACAGTTTGCAGAAAATAAGCTCTTTGCTCCCTTCGGCTGTTAAAAAAGGGGGCGATGCGACTAAATCGGCTGACGGCAAGGATGTCGTTGGCGGGCCTGCCAAGAAAAGGATTGAGGCCAGATTGAAAAAAATAGAGCGGGAGATGAAAAAATGGTGAAATTCACTGTTGTTTTGCTGGCACTGGTACTGGTTGCTGGCACAGGTTGTGGCGTTAAAGGGCCGCCGACACTTCCCAAATCAGGTGTTGTAACAACCGCCGCCAGATAGATTGAAAAAAAATAAATCAATCTGTTGACATCACCTACCTAAATCCCTAGACTAGACGTTTCGTTCGAATGCCGTTTGGTTTTTTTTATCGGCATGTTTAGTTTTTTAAAAGCTTAAACTGATTGTTTAAAAACCAGTTTTGCTTGGTTGATGGTTTTATCCGGCGTATTTAAAGCCGACGTAGCTCAGTTGGTAGAGCAACTGATTTGTAATCAGTAGGTCGGGGGTTCGAATCCCTTCGTCGGCTCCAGGTTTTTTTATGCGCTTTATATTATTTGGTACACAGGAAGAGGATCAGGAAGCGATGTAAGCAGGCGGGGAGATTCCCGAGCGGTCAAAGGGAGCAGACTGTAAATCTGCCGGCTTCGCCTTCGGAGGTTCGAATCCTCCTCTCCCCACCATGTTTTACTTATATAGATACACGCGGGGCGGGAATAGCTCAGCTGGTAGAGCATCAGCCTTCCAAGCTGAGGGTCGCGGGTTCGAATCCCGTTTCCCGCTCCATTGAGCCGGAAACGGTCTTGGAAAAAGGAAGTGGACTTTTGAATAAAAGCTAACGCCCGCGTAGCTCAGGGGTAGAGCGCACCCTTGGTAAGGGTGAGGTCATGGGTTCGACTCCCATCGTGGGCTCCAGTTTGTTAAATTTGATTTATATGATATTGAGAAATAAAGGCTAACCAGGGGATAAGAAAATGGCAAAGGAAAAGTTTGACAGGTCTAAGCCGCACGTAAACGTCGGTACGATAGGCCACGTTGATCATGGTAAGACCACGTTAACAGCCGCGATAACGGAGGTGTTGAG
>JAJRTC010000020.1 GCA_024278445.1 Nitrospirota bacterium | reverse complement strand
GCCGGAGAGTATTTTCAAGGCTTGGGCGTTCAATATATCCTTCGCCAGTGCCGCCGTCATAAAGGTCTGACTGTATGTAAGCGTCCCAATCTATATCGTCTTTGCCATCGCTGTCCTTCTCTTTATCGGCAAGAGGAGTTTGCTCTTCAAAAACCTGTTCCTGCTCTCCTTCAATAGACTGCTCCTCGGCCTTTTCAGACTCGGTTTTTTCCTCTTTTTCTTCTTCCTGCTCTGGTGCAAGCTCATCAAGCAGGGGGTTTTCTTCCATCTCCTGCCTTATAGCCTGAACAAGCTCAAGCTTGGTCATTGGTAAAAGCTTGATAGCCTGTTGTAGCATTGGCGTCATTACAAGCCTCTGCGACAGGCGCATTTCAAGCTTCATTTCCATACCCATAAAACTCGTCCCCTTAAGCCAGCTGTTTTTCAGCTATTAATTAGTTATTTCCAACACTTCTATTTTAACGAAAAATCGTGCCCCAGATAGATTTTTCTCGCCTGCTCACTGGCCGCTATTGTTTCCGGTGTCCCTTCCTCAATAATTCGCCCCTCATTTAGAATATAGGCCCTATCGGTGATTCCTAGTGTGTAGCGAACATTATGGTCTGTAATCAGAATACCTATCCCGCTATCCCGCAATTTTCTTATCATTTCCTGAATATCTCCAACGGCGATAGGGTCTATACCGGCAAAAGGTTCGTCGAGCATAATAAAGGAGGGGCGCGAGCATAATGCGCGGGCTATCTCAAGCCGCCGCCGCTCACCCCCCGACAGGGCCATGGCAACGCTATCGGCTAACCCCAGAATGCCAAATTCATCCATCAGTTCCCAAGCTCTCTCCTCACGCTCGTGCTTCGTGCAGGAGAGAGTTTCAAGAATTGCCATAAGGTTCTGGTATACGGTAAGTTTTCTGAAAATTGATGGCTCCTGTGGAAGATATCCCAACCCCAGCTTGGCCCTTCTATGCATAGGCATATCGGTTATGTCTTTATTATCAAGGCACACTTTGCCTGATTCATGTTTTACAAGGCCGATAACCATGTAAAAAGTGGTGGTTTTGCCGGCTCCATTGGGGCCCAACAGGCCAACAATGTCCCTGTTTGTCATGGAGAATGAAACGCCGTCTACAACGCGTCTTTTCTTATATGTTTTTACAAGGTTTTCAGCTTTTAAAACCCGTGTTACTTTTTTTAGAGATCGTTCCTGCATGGAGAGATGATAACTCACTCGGAAATAAGAAGAAAGAGCGCTTCTTTAATAGTGGAGAACAATTGTTGGAAGCTCTTCTTTTTTTGCAATCTCGCTTGCCACTCGTGTAGCGGCGGCAGACGTCCGAAACTGGCCGATGCGAACCCGATACCAGGTTACTTTGCCTTTTTCAAATTCCTTGATATATGCGTTGTATCCTTTATCGGTAACCATTTTTTGGAGAGCCAAAGCCTCTTTTTTATCGGTATAAGAGCCAACCTGAACCGTGTATATGGCGCTTTCGCTGGTTCTCAAGTCCTCCTTGACAGCATGGCTCTCAACTTTTGTCTCCTCTGGTGGTGTGGATGGTTCTTTAACCTTTTGTGTCGGTTCCTTTACCTGCTGAGTACCTTTTTTTACGGGCTCCTTATTTTTTTTGCTTGGGTAAAGAATGACTGTGGAGCGTTTTTTCTCGCCTCCAAAAATCTCCATATCCTCGCTCTCAAAGTAGTAAACCACCTTTTCTCCGGTAGCCTTGTCTTTCCCGCGTATAAGTTCAGGGGAGCCTGTAAGCACGATCTTTCCCTGGTCTGGGTAATAGTTGGCTTTTTTACCTGTCGCAATTTTGTCAAGGTGAGTGATCTTTACAGACCCTGTGGCCTCCAGCTCGCGAAAATCCTCCCGACCTTCTTCAGTGAAAATCTTCATTAAATCGGCTTCCACTCTCAGCTTGCCTTTTATCGCGACCACGGAACCTATAAAAGTAATTACGTTATTTTTTTTGTCAGATATCATTCTCTCAGAGGTTACTTCAAGCGGCTGTTTTTCGTCTTCCGTATCTTCGTTGAATAAAGGTTTATTGTTCTGAGCAAGCGCTGTTGCAGAAGAAAACAAAAGCAGGAATGCCAATAAAACCAGACTGTGCCTGTATGGTTTTCTGTTTGTAAAACGCGATTTTCGCATTTCCATATTTTGTGTCGTATTCATGTTTACCTTAAAATCTACTTTTTTCGCCTGGGCTGAAAAGTGAGCCTGACATCATTTAAAAGCTCAAAGGTCTCCTCGTCCGGTTTGGCTACCATGCCACGGCCATTGATTACAAAATTATCGCCAAAAATCCACACAAAATCGTCTGTTATCATTTTTCTCTCGGCGTTTATCCACCGCAACGTACCTGTTGCAAGCGCTCTTCCGCTTTTGTCGCGCACCAGCACATTGCCGCTTGCGGTTACGTCATGCGTTGAGTTCACCATAACGCCTTTTTCGGCGGTAAGGGTGATGTCGTCCATTTTGTCTGAATAAGAAACCAGCGTGAAGTCTTCAAGGTTAGTTACCGATTCGTCTAAAGCTATAGTGGAACGATCTGCCATAAGTTCCATAATGGGCTTGTTATTCTTTTTTTCAATAAGTTTAACGCCGCTTAACGTAATTTTTTCTTCAGCCAGCTTAACGGCGTCTTTTAATATCAGAACAGTTGCTGTCTTGGGTGCATAATAACCCCACGCCAGAAGGGCCAGTGTTGTCGCCACCACTATGGCAAGTATAATTTTCATTTTTCGCCTGTTTTTCGCCTGTTAGTTTACATCCGGTTTTTTGTTTTGTAAACGGTCATCAGACAGAAATTCCTGCTTTTTTGAAAAGTTCTAAAGGTGCCGTCAGGTTTATTTCCCTTACTGAATCTGAAATATCTCTCATCCTTATCCAAAGGAGCGGAGTTTGTGTGTCATCACCCAGCCTGTTTGCCCATTCTATGATGGTTACACCCGTGTACGCGGGGTCGAAAATTCCAAGGCTGTCAAGCTCTTCTGCTCCTTCTGTCCTGTAAAGATCAGCATGACGCACATGAAGGTTTGTTGCATCGTATTCATGGATCATGGTGAAAGATGGAGAGCGAATCGGTATCTTCTCATCAACGCCGATCCCTCGGCATATCCCTCGTGTGATAGTGGTTTTGCCGGAGCCTAAGTCGCCTGATAAAAAGATTGTGTCACCGGCCCTAAGAACCAGCCCGATTTTTTTGCCTAGCGATAATGTCTCTTCCTCGCTGTTGGAGATAAGCGACTTTTTAAGGTGGCGTGTCATAAGTGGCATAACATTTCAACTTATCGTTAATTCCGTTTTAAATAAAAGCCTGGTTTGCGCCTTTTAAAACCTTATAACGGGAGTGCTATATATTTAACCGTAAAAAACAAGAGCGACAACGCCAAAACAAGCGTCGTAATGTTAAGCATCATTGAGATGCCGTGAAGCTTGCCAAACTTTTTTTTAAGTTCGGCTTTTTTTGTAGCGTCTGTTTCTGCCCGAATATCTTCTTTCACGGCGCGTGCCTGGGGCCCGTTTACCATTCCTGAGTAGGCCGCTATCCCGCCCATCACAAGCAAAAGCAGAATGCCGATTTTAACGGAAGATTGAAACCCTGCGCTAAGCCCCAACAGTGCAAGCGTAACGAGTGCCGTGACAGAACATATTTGGCCGAGCATGAAATATTTGGGGAATATGACACCAACCACGTCGCCCGCCGTTTGCCTGTCCAGCGTTTTAAAAATGGCCGGCGCTCCTATGAATGAAAAAAAGACGATAGCGCCTATCCAGACAGAAACTGAAACGAGGTGTATATGCTTTATTGCTATCAACATTTTACTACTTCCTGTATGTCGTTATAATTGTAGGAACGTTTTCCTGTTTAAGCTTGGCCGCCGTCCTGCCTGCGGCACCAGGCGTCCTGAAGGAGCCCACGCGAACCCTGTGCCAAGTTTGTCCTTTTGATTGTATGGTTAAAATATAAGCATTATAACCTTTACCTCTAAGTTTTTTTATAAGTCTTGCCGCATCGCTTTTTTTCTTAAAAGAGCCTACCTGTATCGTCAGGATTTTTCCTGCCGGAACCTTGTGGCGTTTATATTGTTTCGGTTCTTTCTTCTGCGGCTTAGCTTTTTTTGTCGTCTTGGGTGCCGGATTCTCCTGTCTTGGTTTTGGTTTTGGCTTGGGTTTTGGCTTTTGAACTGGCTTCGGCTCCGGGGCCGGTTTTTTTACTGTCTCTTTTTTTTGTGGCGACGGTGGTTGTTTCGAAATAGGGTCTACAACCGAGACGGTTTCTTTTTTAAGCGTTTTGGTGAATGTGAAATTTTCAGGTTCAGGTTTTATTTTTTCTGCCTGTTTTTTTCTGATTTTTTCAGCTTCCAGTTTTGTGGTAGTTACGCCCGGCATGGTGGAAATCGGGTCGGTATTCTTTACCGTGGCCGTTTTTTCCTCCTTTACCCACTCAGCTGTGCTCCACCCGAAAACAAACGACAAAACCGCCAGCGCAACAAGCCCGAATAGAAAAAGCCTAACCCCGTCATGCTGGAACAATGAATCACACTTCTTTTTGTTTTTCGCACTCATCTTACATCCTGTCGGGCGCCGAAACCCCAAGCAGGGACAAACCATTTTTTAAGACGATCATTGTAGATTCTATCAGTGCGAGACGTGCCTGGCTAAGCTTGATATCGTCCGTCACCACACGGTTGTTATGATAAAAAGAGTGATAGGATGAGGCCACGTCTGTAAGATATTGCGTAATAGGGTGGGGTTGCAGGCTCTCGGCGCAAGAGGCAACAACATCTGGAAATTGTGCCAGCTTCTTTATAAGCCGCAGTTCATATTTACCTTCCAGGAGAGACTTGTCTATCTCATTAAACTTTTTTGTCTCAATTTCACGTTCTTTTGCCGTAACAAAAATGTTGGCGCACCTCGCATGGGCATACTGGATGTAAAACACGGGGTTTTCGTCACTTCTCTTTTTGGCAAGATCGACATCAAAGTCAAGATGGCTGTCAGATGAGCGCATAAGGAAAAAATAGCGGGTAGCGTCTACACCGACTTCGTCTATTATCTCTCGCAATGTCACAAAAACGCCTCCACGGGTAGACATGGATATTGTTTTGCCACCTCTTTTAAGACTTACCATCTGCACGAGTATGGGGGATAGCTTTTTGGGGTCATGCCCCAACGCAGATACGGATGCCTTCATTCGCGGGATATACCCGTGGTGATCGGCTCCCCATATGTCTATAAGTTTTGAAAACCCCCGGTCAAGTTTGTTTTTGTGATAAGCGATATCCGCCGCAAGATATGTGGTTATACCGTTGGCGCGGCGGACGACCCTGTCTTTTTCGTCACCGGCAGATTCCGTTTTCAGCCACATTGCGCCATCTTGTTCGTATATGTCTTTGGAGCCTAAAAAGCTGTTTATCACCTTGTTGATTTCGTCTGCGTCATGAAGCGATTTTTCTGAAAACCATTCATCGAAGGAGACGCGAAAATCGTCGAGATCTTTCCTGATAGTGTCAAGAATAGCGGTGCCTGTGAATTTACTTGCGGTTGGAACGGCTTTTTCTTGCGGTGAATCCAGAATTTCCTCGCCATATCGCTTAATAAAATCACTGGCGATATTTTTTATATATTTTCCCTTATATGCAGGCTCTTCAAAAGGGCGGCCCAAAAGCTCGCGGGCTCGTGCAATGGTAGAGCGTCCAAGGTTTTCCATTTGCAGGCCAACGTCGTTTATATAGTATTCCCTGTAAACGTCGTAGCCTGCCCAACTCAGAATTCTTGCAAGAGCGTCGCCCACGGCGGCTCCGCGCCCGTGCCCTATATGGAGCGGGCCCGTTGGGTTGGCAGAGACGAACTCCACCATCACCTTTTCATTTTTACCGGTTTTTGTTTTGCCGTAATTTTCCTTTTGGGAAAGGATGTCTCCTAAATAGTCGATCCACCTTGACGGGGTTACGGTTATATTGATAAACCCCGGGCCTGCCACCTTAACGGACGATATGTAAGGCTCGCCTGCAAGCTCGTTTACCAGCTTTTCTGCAAGGGCGCGCGGGTTTGTTTTCATCCTGGATGCGAGAATCATGGCTATGTTTGTGGAAAGATCGCCAAATTCTTCTTTTGGAATTGAAACCTCGAAATGGTCGAGTTTTGGTGTCTCAATGTTTTCAGAGCTTGAAATGCGCTCCAGGGCCAGACCTATCGATTCTCTTATTTCTTCTTTCATATCCTGAAATATTAAGCGTAAGTGAGTAGTGAACGGGTTAGGTTACAGCGGGATTTATCGTAAGTCAAACAAGGGATATTGCAGGCTAGGCTTTTTTATCTGACGGCTCCTCTGCGGCAGGCGTGTCGGGTTTTTTCTCGCCCTCTTCATCCTTCACGGCAAAAGTGCTCTCGAAGGTTTTTTCGATCACGCGGGCGGGGTTGGTTATTATTTCGCGCTCCTCCTCAAAATCGGAAGTCATGTCGTTAAAGCCTTTTCTAACGTCACGCATGGAACGTGAGAACTCGGCATATCCTTTGCCAAGGGAACGGGCAAGTTCCGGCAGTTTTGCAGGGCCGATGACAATAAGTGCCACGGCCATTATTACCAGGATCTCTGGCATTCCGATGCCGAACATAAAACGCCTCACAAAAATGAAATTTACTAATTTCCCGATTATAGCCCAAAACGATCGGCGTGGCTCTATATTATCCGACTCATTAAACCTAAGTGTCTCTTTTGAGTAGGTTTTACAGGATATTTAACATATGAGAAACAGCGTAATTATCGTAGAATGAAGGGAGTGTATTCGTTGAATTGTCCGCTTTGAGTGTGATCTTGTCTATGAAAACGCGTTTCGTGCAAAAAATGCCATTATGAGCAATTCCACGCCTGAACCTGAAGAAGAACTTTTTCTCGGTTTTTTAGAAGAGTCCGACGAGCTTGTTAACGATGTCGAAATTTCTTCTACCGCTCTCTTAAAGGAACCTGAAGATTTTGAGCATATCCATGCTATCTTCCGGGCTGTTCACTCGTTAAAGGGAAATAGCGGAATTTTTAACATAAAGGCGGTGCAGTCGTTCTGCCACGCTTTTGAAAACTACATGGAACTTCTCCGTGATAAATCTATAAATCTCGACCCTGGCGTTATTAATTTTATAGTCGAAGGGTCGGACTATCTTAAGAATATATTTACCAGGCTTTCTATCTCTGGCCGGGAGGTCTATTTAAATAACGATGAAAATGCGTTTCTTGAAAAACTTGAAAACCAGATAAGCCAACACACATCAGACGGTAAAAGAGAAAAGTTGAGAATTGAACTTTTGCAATTTTTCAACAAAGCCACATCTGACGGACGGATGGGGGGTGATTCCCGTTTGAAGGAACTCTACGACTCGATAACAGGTATCGACCCGGAGTTCTTAAAGGACAGGCGTAAAAGCTCTGCCGTAACAAACGAGAAATGGATGATTGGTGAATCGGATGTTACACGCGAATATATTGACCTGAACGATCTTGTAAACAGGGCAATTTCAGGGGAGGAAGTCGAAGACACATATAATATTTTCATAAACTCAATTACCGGCCTGATGAAAAAGACCGACGAGGCGGGCGCAAGCTCTGCTGTTGAAGCGTTATTGGCGATATTGGGAGAATTCGAGACCCTTTATCAAGAAGAATTAGGCATGGACGAGTTTCTGGCTGAAAGTTTAAAGGAGCTTCTTGATAAATATGCAGGATACCTGACAACGGTTGAGCCGGTTAAAAAGCAGGAACCTGCGGATGTTTCTGGAAACGGAAAACGGAGAGAGGGGGGTTCCATAGATAAATCCGTTCGAGTAAACGAGATACTTCTGGACGAGTTTATCGGCCACGTGGGCGAACTTATAACGCTCAATGAACTTTTTACGGGTATCCAAAAACGTTTGGATGGTGGTGAAACCGAGAACCTGTCGCATGATTTTAAAAGCACTAATCAGGCGTTTCACGAGTTATCTGGCTTGTTGCAAAAAAGCCTTTACGAAATACGCAAGGCACCGCTGGAGCAGGTTTTTTCCAAGTTGCCACGTGTATTGCGTGGAGTGACCCAAAATACCGGCAAATCTACATCTCTTGTCACAACGGGCGGAGAGATCGAGATGGATAAAAGCCTTCTTGGGAAAATAGAAACTGTGCTTGTTCATTGTGTGCGCAATAGTGCAGACCACGGTATCGAAACCCAACAAGAGAGAGATAAGGCCGGCAAGGATACGGAAGGGCAAATTCATATTTCCGCCTGGTCAGATAAAAACATGGTGTTTTTAAAAATCAGTGACGACGGCAAGGGAGTTAATATCGAAAAAATACGCACCCATGCTATAGAGAACGGGTTTGCTTCTGCTGAAGATGGCGCAAAACTTTCCGACAAGGATATCCTCGATATTTTAATGAAGCCCGGCTTCTCTACTGCGTCCGCAATTACCGAGACGTCTGGAAGGGGTGTGGGGATGGACGTATTATGGTCCAGCGTTTACGAAATGGGTGGCGAACTGAGCCTTGATAATAAGCCGGGCCTGGGGTTGACCATCAACATTTCAGTTCCACTGGCTTATACGACAAGAATTAAACTTGGGCTTACCATGAGGGTTGGCGACAACACCTTTCTCATTCCTGCCGAAAACGTGCGCGAATCGTTTCGTGTGGTAAAAGGCGATGTTAACACCATTGAGGGCAAAGGAGAGGTGGTAAGCCGCTGGGGGCGAGTATATTCTCTCGTCAGGTTAAGCAACCTTCTAAACATTCCCAGTTCATATGACAATGTTTGGGATGCTATATGCATGCTTGTGGACTACAAGGGAACCGCCATGTGCCTCTTGGTCGATGAGATATTGGGGCAACGCCAGATAGTTTATAAAGAGCTTACCGTTCAGACGCGCGAGCCATGCGTGTTTGAGGGGGTGTCTATTCTGGATGGAAGAAACATGGCGCTGATTCTTAACGTGGGCGGCATCATAAAACAATTTGAGGAATGAAAAACATGGAAAAAAAACGAGTATTCATCCTGCCTGGTGAAATAGCCATTTCCAAACAGCCAACCGTTATCGCAACGCTGTTGGGTTCTTGTGTGGCGGTCTGCTTGTATAATAAAAAGCTGAAGTTCGGCGGTATGAACCACTTTATGTTGCCCGATGGGTCTGGTGGGCCTCTGCCCGGCAAATACGGCCATTACGCAACTAACAAGCTCATAGAAACCATGTTAAAAGCGGATGGAATGAAATCGAGCATGGAGGCCAGGGTGTTTGGAGGGTCTGCCGTTGTGGGGCATCTTAGCGCAGGCATGAATATTGGCAAAAGAAACATTGAAACCGCCATGAGCATTTTAAACTCACACGCTATCAAAATCGTAGACAAACAGACCGGTGGCAATACCGGCATGAAAATATTTTTTGACAACCACACGGGTGAAGTTGAAAAAAGGGACATAGTCAAGTCAGAACATTCCCAACAGCTATCGGCTAAAAAGCAAGAGTTTACTAAACGAAAAATACGGGTTCTAGTCGTAGACGACTCGTCTACTATAAGAAACATACTCAACAAGGCGCTAAACCTTGATGATGGCATAGAGGTAGTGGGGGAGGCCGAAAACGCTTTTGACGCAAGAAGTAAAATATTGGAGCTTGATCCTGACGTTATCACGCTCGACATAATTATGCCCAAGATGGACGGAGTTTCGTTTTTAAAAAAGCTTATGCTTCACTACCCGAAACCTGTGATAATCGTAAGCTCCGTTGCGCAAAAGGGGAGCAAAATGCGCTTTAGGGCAAGCGATATCGGCGCTGTGGACGTGGTGGATAAAGAGGATCTTAAACTCTACCAGGGGATAGAAAGCGTTCATAAGGTTCTTGCTACAAAAATAAAAATGGCGGCTACTACCATTGTAAAAAAGAAAACGGAAGAAGAAATCGGGCATATCTGATTTTTTCAGTGTCGGTATTCTTTTAAACGTTTTTCGAGAAATATCAGTGCATCTTTACGGGTTTTTATCTGATTGAGCGCAAACGCCTCATGGGCTTCCTTAAGTAATTTCCCAACCATGGGGCCGGGCTTGACCCCAAGAGAGGTCAAGATATCTTTTCCCGTCACAACCGGTTCTATAGGTGCTTTTTCGAGTTCGTTCAGATAGTCGAATACTTTCAGTATGGCGTTATGTTCGTTGTTTCTGCGAGCTTGCGTTACGGCCGGGCCGTTTGTCGCAAGAGCGTCCGCTACAGAAATAAGTAGGGCTAGAATGCACCATTCGCCCATATCGCGTGTGTAGCGGTAAACGCTTTTACGGGAAAGACCTCCATCCGTGATAGCGTTTAACGGGCGCAGATGGTTTTCTACCAACAGCAAAAGAGCGTTATGCGCCGTCTTTGAAAGTTTGAGACGTTTTGCCATGGTATTAGCGAGTTTTCTACTCTCCTTCTCATGCCCGTAAAACGTCACCTTGCCAGTGTCTGCCACTGCACGGGTTACAGGTTTGCCGGTGTCGTGATATATAATTGCAAGCTTGGTTACAGACAACGCATCCAGCCCGCCGGTAATTTTAATATTTTTAGCTCTGTCTATTTTTGCTTTCCAGGGTGCAAGCCAGCCTGGCGTGTTTTTTATAGTTTCTTCAAAACGCTTGAGCGTTTCCATCGTATGATCGTAAACGTCAAGGTGGTGCCACTTGTTTTGTGTTACTGCCTTTGATGCAGTGACTTCCGGAAACAGTATTTCCAAAACTCCATCCTTGTCCATTGCACTAAAAGCTTTATGGCTATCTCTGTTTTTAAGGATATGCGTAATTTCCTGTGTAACTCTCTCGCCAGGAGCTTTTGCCAACAGATTTTTAAATTTTATAGCCATTTGCGCGATTTGGGGAACCTGCGTTAAGGCGTATTCAAGCTCGAATCGGTAGCCCCGTATAATTCGAACAGGGTCGTTTTTAAAGGCTGTGGCAGATGCAGGCCGCAAAACCTTGTTGTGAAGGTCAGAAATACCATCTAATGGGTCGATGATCTTGACACTGTCACCACTCCACTTAACAGCGATGGCGTTTATCGTAAAATCACGACAATTTAAATCGTCCTCAATCGTGTTTCCCTGCATCATTGCAACATCAATTGTGGCTAGAGCCTTGGAACTGGTAACGAGACGGGCTATTCTGCGAGTTGCGTCCAAG
>JAJRTC010000019.1 GCA_024278445.1 Nitrospirota bacterium | reverse complement strand
TATTGATTTTCCTGATGAGGAACTTGAAATAGCGGATGACGAATCTGTTCGTGAGAGTCTTACCCTTTTTGGTGCAAAAATAGAAAAATTGATGAACACATATGGGGCTGGAAGAATTTATAGAGAAGGTATTTCCGTCACCATCGTGGGCAGGCCGAATGTTGGAAAATCAAGCCTGATGAACGCCCTTTTGGAGCGTGACCGGGTTATCGTCACCCCGCATCCTGGCACGACCCGCGATACGGTTGAAGAAACTTTGCAGATTGAGGGTGTGGCCGTAAAAATAATCGATACGGCTGGAGTGCGCGAGGCGTTGGACCCGGCAGAGCGTATCGGGGTTGAGCGTACCATGGAGGCGATGGCTACAGCCGATATCACGCTTTTGGTGTTTGACGGGTCGCAGGAATTAACAAAGAACGATAAAAACCTTGTAGATGCCATAAAGGTTGGAAAATTCGGGTTTAATATCATTTATGTGATAAATAAATCGGATCGAATCGGCACAATTTGCATCAAAGATGTGGAAGGTGCGACGGAGGAGACAATTGTTAGGCTTTCTGCCAAAACCGGAGACGGAATTGAGGCTTTACGAAAAAAACTTTCAAAAATAATTGAGAAAAAAGGTGAATCTTTAGAAGGGGGGCCGCTCCTTACCAGGGAGAGGCATCTTGAGCAACTTCAGAATATGCTGGTATCGGTGAAGCAGGCTATTATCGCCTTCGATGATGGGTTGGGGCGTGAATTCATCGCAGGAGAGCTTGCACAGGCGACATCTGCGCTCTCGCGGTTAACCGGCAAAGCGTTTGACGACTTGGCCCTGGACAAGATTTTTAGTGAGTTTTGTATTGGAAAATAACCTTTTTGGGTATTTCTATGCAGTTATTTGCTATAAGCTTGGGCCGTATCATGATACGGGTTTAATTTTTAGTTATTATCTGAGGGTGTAAAGTATATGGGGCAGTTTCAGGCCAGAATAGTTAACACTTTGCTGGTCGTGCTTGCGATATTGGCTTTCATGTCGCTATTTCTTCTTATCAAGTCTTTTAACAGAGATAACAATGCCGAAAAATGTTGGCGGATGCATGTTCTTCTGGATAATCTTCACGCCACCGCTACGGCACATATCTGGGAGAGGGGGTTGGGAGCAATTATTATCGGGTCAAAAAATCCCGACCCTGCGACTCTGAAAGAATTCAGGCATTACAAACTGGAAGCTTCCACCTATACGGAGGCCGTTCAGGTTCTGTTGGAAAAGTTCAACTTCGATTCTGCCGACGGGTTTTTTCAGGGGCGTGTGGCTGAGTGGGAAAACAGCCAGTCAAGCCTGGCTATAGCGAGGGAAAAGGTTTTAAAAAAGCAGATAACCCTTGATGAGTGGATGAGCATTGCTTCTGAGAATATCAGAAATGAGCTTGAAATAGGCAAGCTTGCCGTTATCCCGAAAGATGGTGACACCAAGGCGTTATTTTTTCCGGAGTATATAAGGTGGCATTCGACGATAATCACCGATTTTGCCGGCAGGGAGCGTGCCTTGATGGGATATGCGATTGCTTCTCACACACCGATAGATCAAACCTTAATGAAAAAACTTATCAGCTATAGAGGGGTTGTGGAGCAGGCGTCTGCCTTTTTCTCTGATATCAAACCGATCCCGACAACGCCTGTAGAACTTGCTAATGCAATCGACACCTACCAAAAAGAATTTTTAGGTAAGTATGAGACCTTAAGGACAAGAATATATGACGATAGTAGTAAAAAACACGCCTACTTCGTGGATGCCGCGCTCTGGTTTGAAAAATCATCCACTGCGATTGGCTCGGCGGTCGGCATTTCCGATGCAATTGATGAAATTTCACATGACATAGTTGATGACTTAAAAGCATCTTCAAAAAAATCACTTTTGGTAAATATCGGGCTGTTGATGTTCGTTTTGGGTGTTTTCTTTTTCCTTTTCGTTCTGATAAACAGACGGGTGATAGAGCCTGTGGATACACTTATCCGCATTATGCGACGCGGCGCAGAGTATAACTGACCTTGCTCTAGCCATTACCTTGCCCCAATTGCAAAGTGGGCACCTATTTTGCCCGATCATGGGTTATCATGATTTTCATGAATTGTGACGTTTTGGTGATAGGTGGCGGACACGCGGGGGTCGAGGCGGCGATGGCCGTGTCAAAAATGGGCCTGCGCACTTATCTTGTAACCATCGCTAAAGATAAAATTGGCGAAATGAGCTGTAACCCGGCTATCGGCGGCCTTGCCAAAGGGCATCTCGTGCGTGAAATTGATGCGATGGGTGGCCAAATGGGCAAGCTTATAGATGCAACCGGTATACAATTCCGTATGCTCAACTCCTCAAAAGGCCCGGCGACCCGTGGCCCAAGGGCGCAGGCCGACCGCCTTCTATATCAAAGAAGTGCCGAGGAACTTATTGATAATCAAGGGTTTATATCTGTCTGTGAGGGCATCGTCAAAAAAATCAATATGATAGGCGATAAGGCTGTTGGCGTGGAAATGCTAAGTGGGGAGGTTTTTACTTCGCAAGCCATCGTGTTGTGCGCCGGAACTTTTTTGAACGGCCTTATACATGTAGGGCTTGACAGAACTCCTGCGGGTCGCCGTGGCGAACCTGCGTCCATTGGATTTTCAGATTCCTTGCGTGAGATCGGGTTTGAGGTCGGTCGGCTCAAAACCGGCACCTGCCCGCGCCTTGATAGCCGCACCATAGATTATTCAAAAACTGAACAACAACCGGGCGATGTAACTCCCTGTTTATTCTCGTTTTTTAGCAATGGTATGCAACAGCGGCAGATATCCTGCCACATCACTTACACGACCGAGGAGACACAAAGGGTCATTGAAACCAATCTTGACAGGTCGCCTCTTTACACCGGGGTGATAGAGGGGGTGGGACCACGGTACTGCCCGTCTATCGAGGACAAGGTAAAACGTTTTCCCGAAAAAAGGCGGCACCAGATTTTTCTTGAGCCGGAAGGCTTGTCTGTGCCGGATGTTTATCCGAACGGACTTAGCACCTCACTGCCTGTTGATGTGCAGTTAAAGTTTTTGCGTACGATTCCCGGCCTTGAAAAAGTTGAGATTCTAAAACCTGGCTATGCTATCGAATACGATTTTTTTCCGCCTACACAGCTTTATCCTACTCTCCGGACAAAAAAAATCGACAACCTCTTTTTTGCCGGGCAGATTAATGGAACTTCCGGCTATGAAGAGGCGGCGGCACAAGGGCTTGTGGCTGGTATAAACGCCGCTCTTTTTGTTAAAGGTGAAGATTCGCTTGTGTTGACGCGTCAAAACTCATATATAGGCGTATTGATAGACGATCTTGTTACAAAAGGCACGGAGGAGCCTTATCGGATGTTTACGTCTCGTGCGGAGTTTCGGCTTCTTCTGCGGCAGGATAACGCCGATCTTCGCTTGTGCGATATCGGAAAACGTGTTGGCCTCTTAGGAATTGCTGACTACGAAGTTTTTTGCCGTAAACGTGAAAAAATTGAAAATGAAAAAGCTAAATTGCGCTCAATAAGGCTAAAACCAAATATACATGATGCTGAGGGCCTGGGTGGCAAAATCCCAGGTGACGGAATTTTGCTTTCCGACCTTTTAAAAAGGCCGGAAGTGACGCTTGAAAACCTGCCTGGCTATCAACCTCCGCCAGACCTTACGCAAGCGGAAAAGGAGCAGATAGAAATTTTCTTTCGCTATGAAGGTTACATTGCCCGGCAGGAGCGTCTTTTAGAAAAGGCGACTCGTTCCGAAAACAAGGAGTTCCCGCAACCATTTGATTTTAAAGCTGTTCCCGGCATTTCGATGGAGATACGCGAAAAACTTGAAAAGCTACGTCCGTTAAATCTTGGGCAGGCGGCGCGGATTTCCGGGGTTACTCCTGCCGCGCTTATTGTGCTACACATTTATCTTGAAAAGATATCCGCGTTAAGGAAGAGCGGGCCTTCGCTTTGAAAGTTTCAGAAAAGGATTTTTTGAGCTGTTTTGGGCCTGCCACTTATGCACGCCTGAAAACCTATACTGCCAATTTTATCATATGGAACCGGAAGTTTTCTTTTAGCTCTATCCCTGATGCTGAGATTTTTACAAAACTGGTTGCCCCCTCTGCTTGGCTTGGGATGGAG
>JAJRTC010000269.1 GCA_024278445.1 Nitrospirota bacterium | reverse complement strand
CGTATCTGCTTTGCAACGCGCTTTTGGTGACGGGGTAGACATGCTTATCGCCGTGAGCGAATCTGACGAGGTAAACCTTATCGTCTCCCTCCTTGCCCGCAAGATGGGCGCAGGCACGAGGATTGCCAGGATACGGCATGAGAACTGGTTTACCGAAGGCAGGCTCTCTCATGAGGAACTGGGGCTTGACAAGGTTATATATCCTGAACGGGAGACCGTGAACCACCTTGTTAAAGTAATGGGAATAAACGGCGCTTTTGATTATGCCGAGTTTGCCGGTGGGGAAGTTGTCCTCATAGGTTTTGATGTGGCCGAAGAACTTCCCATTGTTGGACATACGTTAATGGATTTGCGAGAACAGTTTGCTCTCGATTCATTTCTTATCATCGGAATCTATCGCGATGGGGATTTCATGGTTCCGCATGGTGAGGATGAGCTGAAGGGGGGCGACAAAGTGTGGCTCCTCGCGGCGAAAGATACCGTTCCTTTTATCATGCCTATTTTCAAGCATGGCGTAACGGGTGACGAGAGCGTGGTAATCTTTGGCGCAACACGGGTTGGGCTCGCATTGGCCGAAGCTATGAAAACGCGATTTAGCGAAGTAACGCTTATAGAAAACGACCCGACCGTGGCGCGTTTGGCCGCAGAACAGCTGGAGAACGTGCGTGTGATCCGTGGTGGCGGTGAGGAAACCGATATATTAAAAGAAATTGGGCAGGAGTCTATAAACTGCTTCATCGCCGTTTCGCATGATGAGCGGATGAACCTGATGTCTGGCCTTTTAGCCAAACGGACGGGGGTAGACAGGGTCGCCGTCGTCACTAACGAGACGGAGTATATGCCGGTGATGGAAGCCATGGGGCTTGATGTCGTGGCTAACCCGCTTACCCTTACCGCCGGAGCGATATTGCGGCATATAAGGCAGGGGATCGTCCACTCGGTCGTAAAACTTCATGCGGGGGAAGCGGAGCTTATAGAATATGACGTGGCAAGCGGAACTCCTGTGGCAGGCAAAACGTTGGCCGAAGCCAAACTGCCGCGAGGCGCCGTTGTGGGCACAATCCTTAAAGGTGACGCTACGATCATACCAGACGGTTCCACCATTCTTGAGGTCGGGTCGCGTGTTGTGGTTGTTGCTACATCGGAAAAAATTCCGGAAGTCGAAAAACTTTTTGTTTCCAAAAGGCTCTTTTTTTAAAGAGACACCCAAACCGTTACTTTATTAAAATATGAACCCGATCCATTTCAAGTTCACAGGCTGGCTCTTAACGGCGCTCTCCGCCCTTATGGTGGTTCCGGCTATGGTCGCTTTGGGGTATGACGATTATGAAACGCAAATCGTACATAATGAAATCCCGGCGTTCATTATCTCCATTCTCATAACACTTATCACGGGTCTGGCCCTTCTTTTTGCGTCGCGTGGTGCGACTTCCATGAAGATAACCGTGCGCGACGGGTTTTTAATGGCGGCTGGCGGATGGGTAGTTGTTGGATGTTTCTCAACGTTGCCGTACCTGCTTTCTGGCGCAATGCCAAGTTTTGTAGATGCGTTCTTTGAATCCATGAGCGGCATTACTACAACAGGGGCGTCTGTTTTGACAGACCTTGAACAGTTGCCTCGTGGGGTGATGTTCTGGCGTTGCATGACACAATGGATAGGCGGCATGGGGATAATCGGCCTCTTTGTGGCGATTTTGCCTGCGTTAGGCGAGGGGAGCCACAACCTTTTCAGAGCGGAGATACCGGGCGGAGCCAACTTTGAAAAAATAACACCGAGGATACGCGAGACTGCAAGAGCCTTGTGGAGCATTTACCTTGGCATCTCCGTTTTGGAAGTTATTTGCCTTGTATTGGCCGGCATGCCTGTTTTTGACTCTATCTGCCATGCGTTCACCACTGTCTCAACGGGTGGTTTCTCTTTGCATACAAAAAGCATAGGCGAGATCGACAGTATCCTTATGCAGTGGATTTTTATTATTTTTATGCTTTTGGGTGCAATCAACTTTACGTTGCACTTTAAGTTAATAAAAGGTGAAGGGTTTACTTATTGGTCTAACGAGGAATTCAGGCTCTTCAGTTATATCTGCGGTGTTGCGGTCACTTTTTTGTTTATCGATATTTTCTTTATAGACCCGATTGACGCTCCGTTTATAGAAGTCGTAACGGATGCATTTTTTCAGGTTGCCACCATTATTACAACCACCGGATATTCCTCGGCTGACTATGGGTTGTGGAGCCCGTTTTCGCAAAGCATTCTTTTTATTCTTATGTTCGTTGGCGGGTGTGCGGGTTCAACATCAGGTTCTGTAAAAGTTGTGCGACACCTGATCGCCAGCAAGGCGATTTTTAGTGAGCTTCGTTCCATGGCTAGCCCGCGTGAGGTGATTGTAACGCGTATTCAGGGCGCTCCTCTCGCTGAAGCCGCTATAAAAAATACTTTTATTTTTATGACCCTCTTTTTCGCGCTCACCGTTGCTGGGGCGTTGATATTGGCTCTCCTGGGAGCAGATATGAAAACCGCGTTTAGCGCCTCCCTTGCCTGCATCAGCAATGTCGGCCCAGGCTTGGGAGCTGTTGGCCCGGCGCTTAACTATGGGCACCTCCCGGCTATTTCAAAACTTGTTCTCACACTTCAAATGCTCATGGGCAGGCTTGAGCTTTTCGGGTTTTTGATATTCTTCATGAGTGCAGTGACACGCCGGAAAAGCTAAAGAAACCCCCTCCCGCTTACTTGGGGTAGATCTCTATTGAAAACCCTTGACTCAAAGTAACTCTTTGTAGTAAAAAAATTATTAAGGTGGTAGTGTAGATTATATCCAGTTTTTACGTTCTATTTTGTTAACTTGTTTTAGGGGTTGATATTTCAAGAGGTGTAATATGTTCGCAATAAATGCTTTGATAAGGCCGCCGCTTCGTTGTCCTGATAGAACCAGCCCAAAGAACTATAAAGACGTGGCTGATGGTAAAGTTAAATATTACACAACATCACAGCTTGCAAAAAGATGGGGTGTTTCCTCAGCCACGGTTATTCGTCTCATAGAACAGGGTGACCTTACAGGGCTAAAAATACGCGGGTCATACAGGGTAGGCGTAGGTTCCGTGCAGGAGTATGAAGTAAGGGTGGCTTTTTAGCTCGCTTGGTCTGGAGGATAAAAGATGTCTTCAGGGTTTAATCTTTCAAAAGCTGAAAAGCTGTGGCTTTTAAAAACCGCAAGATGCGCCATTGCCGCACGTTTATCAGGTTCACCTGCTGTTCCGAATGACGAGAACCTTTCAGAGATTCTCAAAGAGCCTTGCGGAGTTTTTGTTACTCTTCGGAAAAAGGGCGATCTTCGTGGTTGTGTGGGCTTCACCGATTCTAACGAACCGCTTTATAAAAACGTAAAAGAGGCCGCCATCTCAGCCGCATTTAACGATACCCGTTTTGCTCCTGTTAAAGAAGATGAATTAGGAGAGATAGATATTGAAATATCGGTTCTTGGCGCTCCTGCTCATGTGGAATTCTGGGAGGAGATAGAAATAGGCCGACACGGAATTATCCTTTCAAAGAATGGCAGGAGATCGGTTTTCCTGCCGCAGGTTGCCGTAGAGTTTGGCTGGGAGCTTGAGGAAACGCTAACCCATTTGGCACTAAAAGCTGGCCTTTTAGAGTCTGACTGGCGCGAGGGGGCTAGCTTTGAGGTGTTTGAATCAATCAAATTCACCAAAAAAGACACTTTGTAATCGAGTACGGTAAATGGCTAGGAAAACACGTGTCACAGGCCGAGTCGATAAAATTCAGTAAAAAACACCTTTTGGGTGCCGAGTACGGTAAATACCAAGGAAAATACGTTTTACAGGCCGAGTCGATAAAATTCAGTAAAAAACACCTTTTGGGGGTGATTATCTCAATAAAACATTTCCCCTCCCTCGAGGGGAGGGGATTAAGGGGAGGGTGTATAAGATTCATACACCCCCATCTGGCCTCCCCCATGGAGGGAGAAGTTGAGATGAGATTGCCGCGCGAAATAAACTTTTGCTCGCAATAACAAAACCAAAAAGAGTAGGTATAAAACCTTAAGATGGTGAAAAGGGTAAAGTGCCTGATGACAGCGCATAGTGTCATTGCTGTAGCCGATTAGGCGACGCGGCAATCTCAAAAGAAAAATACCACCCATCGGGGAGGGGTTTGTGAAGACCTCTCCCTGCTATACTTAAAAAAGAAGTTTGAATACTGTCCGGCACTGTCTGTATTATTAAACCCTGATATTTACAATTTATATGTGTTTCAATAATATCCATGCTTTATAACAATGTTTGTCTGGCTTCGATAGGCTATGAGCTTCCTTCGAAGGTTGTAACTTCTGCGGAGATAGAAGATCGCCTCACGCCGTTGTATGACCGGCTTGGGCTTCCAAAAGGCAGGCTTGAACTGATGACCGGCATCAAGGAGAGGCGTTTTTGGAAAAACGGGGCCCGCCCCAGCTCTGTTGCGTCTATTGCCGCCAAACGGGCGATTGAATCGTCCGGCATACCGGTGGATAAGTTCGGCGCGCTTTTCCACACTTCCGTATGCCGTGATTTTTTAGAGCCTGCCACCGCCAACGTGGAACATCACACCCTTGGCCTGCCGGAGAGCGTTACCCTGTTCGACATTTCAAACGCATGTTTAGGTGTGGTAAACGGAATGATAACTCTTGCGAACATGATCGAGCTTAAGCAGGTTACAGCCGGTGTCATAATGGCGGGTGAAATGGGCGAGGGGCTTGTGGAAAGTACCATCATGGCGCTTTTAAATGACCCTTCCTTAACGCGGCAAAGTGTGAAACCTGCAATAGCGTCGCTCACCATAGGGTCGGGGGCTGTTGCCGTAGTTTTGGCACATCGCGACCTGGCACCAGACGGCCATAAATTTTTAGGTGCCGTAACCCGTTGCGATACGACGTCTAGCCACCTTTGCACAAGCAGTCAGGATTTAGGTTTTGAAAATGGCGCTAACCCTATCATGCAAACAGATTCTGAAGAACTGTTAAACGCTGGATGCGCTCTTGCAACGCGAACATGGGAAGACTTTAAAAACGAGCTGGGTTGGGACAACGACACGGTAGACCGAGTTTTCACGCATCAGGTAGGCTCTGCCCACAGGCGGCTTTTATATCAATCGTTAAACCTTGATACGGACAAAGATTTTGCGACATTGCCGTTTTTAGGTAACGTAGGTTCTGTCTCACTGCCTGTAACCCTTGCCATGGGGATGGAGAAGGGCGTTATTGCAAAGGGCGATAAAGTTGCCATGCTGGGCATCGGGTCTGGGCTAAACTGCGTTATGCTTGGGCTGGATTGGTGATTTTTAATAATTATAACGCCGCAACGCCCCGGTGTGTAACGCGCTTGGGGCCATTCGCAACCGGGATGAGTTTTCAGAGGTTTCGCAAGTGACGATAGACCTTAACCTGATAAAGGATGAATATCCTTTCACACCGCAAACGTTTAAAATAAACGGCGAGGAGCTAAGCTATCTTGACGAAGGGCCGCGCGACGCGCATACCATCGTTATGCTTCACGGCAACCCTACCTGGTCTTTTTATTATCGCAAACTTGTTTTAGCGTTGCGCGACAGGTTCCGCGTGATAGTTCCCGATCATATGGGATGCGGTCTTTCGTCTAAACCGCAAAACTATAACTACTCGTTATCTACACATATACATAACCTGCGCAAGCTTCTGACCCGTCTTAAGATAAATGATATGACGCTTGCCATACACGACTGGGGGGGAGCTATCGGCATGGGCTATGCCGTGGATAATCCTCAAAAGGTGAAATCGCTGGTTATCTTCAATACCGCCGCGTTTATTCTTAACTGGGCACCGTCGAGAATACTTGCGTTAAAAGCTCCCGTAGTCGGCGATTTTCTTATGCGCGGATTAAACGTTTTTTCAAGCGCGGCGATAGATTATAAAATGGCGACAGCAAAGCCTGAGAGGTTTACGAAGGCTGTGCGCAACGGATATCTTGCGCCGTATGATACATGGAAAAACAGGGTGGCCGTGTCTGCTTTTGTGAAAGATATTCCAATGCGTTCGTCACACCCCTCCTACGCGCTGTTACGCTCCATCGACGACAGGCTTTACTATTTCAGAAATACGCCTGCGATTTTTTTCTGGGGTGAGAAAGATTTCTGCTTTGATCTGCGATTTTTAACTGAATGGAAGAACAGGCTCGATAACACTGAAAGCCATGTGTTGGAAGACGCGGGGCACCTGGTCGTTGAAGACGCGCATGAAAAAATCGCTCCCCTGCTAAATTCATTTCTTGAAAACGTATACAGAGAAAAGTGAACCAGAACGAAAACATAGCGGAGCTTTTTACCAGCGTCACTTCTCGCATTCCTGATAGCGTTGCTATCCATGTTCCGCTTGGGAGAGGGAACGATGGAAAAGTAAAATATCGCTCATGGACTTTCAGGGAGCTTGACGAGGCGAGCGACAGGTATGCCGTAGGTTTTAAAAATATGGGAATAGGGCGTGACGTAAGAACCCTTCTTATGGTGCGGCCCGGTTTTGATTTTATGGCGTTAACCTTTGCGCTTTTTAAGGTTGGCGCGGTTTCGGTTCTTATCGATCCCGGCATGGGGAAATTAAATTTGCTTGAATGTATAAAACAGTCGCGACCATCCGCCATGGTGGCAGTTCCTAAAGCTCATTTTGCGCGTCT
>JAJRTC010000268.1 GCA_024278445.1 Nitrospirota bacterium | reverse complement strand
TTTGGCCTTAAAACAAGCCAGGTGAACATATTAACCGTGATTTCAAAAATGGGGCAGGCGACGCCGACAGACGTGTGCCAGAGGCTACACATGGACATCTCTACCGTAAGCCGCAACGTTGAACGAATGCGAAAAAAAGGCTGGCTTGATATGGTTCATCTTGAGGATGGACGTTCATATCAATTAACGGTATCAGCAAAGGGAGCCGCATTGCTAAAAGAGGCTTATCCCGCATGGCGCTCGGCGCAGAGAAAAGCTTCAAAAATTTTGGGTGAGGATGGCGTGCAAGTGATTTCCAATATTGCAAACTCGATGTTTGCTAAAGCCTAATTGACAGTTTGTATTTTTTTGGTCATCTAGTTGTATGTACAATAAAAGGAGGGCGATATAATGAACAAGCTAAAGGAGCACCCGGCGGCAAAAAACTTCTACGAGAACAGGGGGATTGAACAGGCTTTTCCTAGTGACAGGCGGATTGATACCGAATGGCTAAGAGAATTATGCTTGGCAATGGGGGCGTCTGCAGTGGGTTTTGTCGATATAGAGCGGGAATCCATCGCCGAACATAAAAAAGACATTCTTGAGGTTTACCCACGGACAAAAACAGTGATTGTTATCGCAAGTAAAATGAACAGGGAAAACGTCCGTGCGCCATTCCGGAATATCGCTAACGTGGAATATCATAAGACAGAAGATAACCTTAACGAAATCGCCCGCAAAATCTCAGTAAAGCTTGAGCATAAGGGAGTCCGCTCGATGAATCTTTCCGGCGCTTTTCCTTTTGAAATGGATAGGTGGGCAAGTGAAGGAAAAATTTGGGTTGTAGCGCTAAAACCTTTGGCACAAGAGGCCGGGCTTGGCTGGATGGGGCACCACAGGATGGTTATACATCCAAAGTTCGGCTCTGCCATCTTTTTAAACGCAATGTTGATAGATACCGAGGTAACGACATATGACAAACCGCTCACTCAAAGCCCATGCATAGAATGTAAACTGTGCGTGACATCCTGCCCAACTGGCGCAATAAGTGCGGATGGCCATTTTGATTTTGCCTCGTGTATCACTCACAATTATCGGGAAAAACTCGGCGGGTTTAGTGATTGGGTGGAGAACATTGTGCAAAGTAAAAACGTTATCGATTACAGAGGCCGGGTGAGTGATTCTGAGACGCTATCGATGTGGCAAAGCCTCTCCTCTAAAGCGAACACAAAGTGTGACTATTGCATGGCGGTCTGCCCGGCTGGTGATGACCTGATAGGGGAGTATCTTAAGGACAGGAAAGGCTATCTCTCCACAGTGGTTAAACCGCATAATGAAAAAGAAGAAAAAGTGTATGTCATTAAAGGGTCAGACGCGGAGGCGCACGTGGCCAGAAGGTTTCCGCATAAAGAAGTTCGGCGCGTTGGAAACGGGATAAGGCCCGCTTCCATTAAACAATTCATGGAAGCCTTGCCACGTTTTTTTCAACGAGGCCAATCAGAAGGTCTGGAGGCTCTCTATCACTTCACTTTTAAGGGAAACGAAAATATAAAAGCGACAGTTGCCATCAAGGATAAAACAATATTGGTGAATGAAGGGCACATCGGCAAGCCCGATCTTCATGTAATTGCAGACAGCGAAACGTGGCTTAAGTTTCTTGCAAAAGAAAAAAACATTGTGTGGGCGATAATCAGCCGGAAAATAAAGGTAAAAGGGGCGCCGAGCCTTTTATTGGCGTTCGGTAAATGTTTTCCTTCCTGAAAAAGTGAAAATTTGGTAATCATTTAACATCTTTCAAATGCTTCATCTGCATCTTTTCGCTCACTTGCTGTTTAAATGAATAAAAACTTCGTTTACCATGTGTGTCAAGAAGGCGGGTACTCCGCCGGAAGATAAGATCCAGACCAGAAGGTCAGGATGACAGGAAAAGTTGTATAATTATAGGTTATGAGAAAACTGTTTTTAGTCATTTCGGTTTTGTTGCTGGCGCAATCCGCCTTTGCAAATATAAAATTATCGGCAAAAGCCGAGCCTGCCATTTTGCCGCCGGGTGAAGCGTTTCGGCTGGTTATTACAGTTGAGGAGGAGGGGAGCCTCTCTTTGCCAGACCCTGTTCTGCCACGCCTTAAAAACTTTGAAATCGTTGGCAAGTCGACAAGCCAGCAGATATCGGTTACCGGTTTATCTTCTGTTACGGTTACAAAATCTGTCGTATATCAACTGGTGGTGCCTAAAGAAGGTGTTTTTACGATTCCGCCGGTGACACTCACGTACGATGGAAAAACATACGCGACGGAACCTGTAACCATCACCGCAGACCCGAACGCGCCAGTTCCAAGAAGCCCAAGAACTGCCAGAAGACGGTCTCCGTCTTTCTATAGCCTGTTTGACCGTCCTCCGTTCAAGCGTGCAGATAGAGGAATAAGAAAAGACGATTTAATTTTTACCGCTGAATTCGATAAAAACAGGGTAGTTCCATATGAACAGGTAATAGTTACATACAGCTTTTATCAGGCGATTGATATCTGGGAAAATCCGGATCTTGATAAACCGGATTTTAAAGGTTTTTGGGTTGAGAACATGGAGTTTCTCAACGGGAGAAAAGAAAAAACGACAAAGGCAACAATAGGCGATAAAACCTATCGCGTAACACAGGTACGCTTTGCGCTTATCCCGCTCACGCCGGGGGAGCACGAAGTCGCTCCTGCCACCCTTGTCGCCCAGGTGGATCCGTGGTCGAACCCCGTAAGGTTACGCACGCAACCTTACGCTATAAACGTAGAGCCGTTTCCAAGCGCCGACAAGCCTGCCGGATTTCAGAATATGGTGGGTGACTATGAAGTCTCCACAAGCGTGAAACCGGATAAACCTGAAGTGAACGGAGGCGCTACATTAACAATCGTTATAGAAGGCGAAGGTTATCTGAAACCTGTTCCGGCACCGTATGCCCCTGTTATCGACGGGTTTGAAATTTTCGATCCGCAAGTTAAAGATACTCTGGATAAATCTGGTGCCAGAACAAAAATAAGAAGAGTGATCGAATATCCCATGATTCCGCGTACAGCGGGCAAGGTTACGATTCCGCCTATCGAATTTACCTGGTACGACCCTGACCTGGGTGAGTATGTAAAAAAATCTACAGAAGTTATAGAACTTGACGTTAAACCTACAGCTACCGCGCCTCCCGCGCCTGTGGCCGAAGGCGATGTTGTGCAGATGGCGGAGAGCATACGTTTTATAAAACCTGACGTTAAAAAGCTTGAAGATTACGGGACGCCGCTTCACAGATCGTTATGGCTTTTTGTTTTTCTCTTAACCCCTGCGCCGGTGATACTGGTTAGTTACATGATCGCCCGCAAACGTGAAAAACTTGCAACCGACGTTGCGTATTCACGGCTTTTTAATGCCGCTAAAAACGCAAGCAGGCAACTTGATGAAATTAAAAACGTCCCCGATCCTAAAGATTTTTATGCAGGGGTTGACAAGGCCGTACGCGGATATCTGGCCGACCTTTGGAACATACCGGCACCCTCCATAGATGAAGAAACGGTTAACCGTAAATTGAAAGATTCGGAAAACGGGATAGCCTCTGATATCACCGCGCTTTTAAATACTGTGAAAATGGCAAGGTATGCGCCCACTTCTTCGTCGGACATGGCAAAAGATATTGAGAAGGCAAAAGAAGTTATAAAAAAGATGGAGCAACTGTCATGAGGCTTATTTTTGTGATATTGCTGTTAAGCATCTTCACGGCTGGCACTGCTTTCGCGGAGAGTGACACGCATAAATATAATGAGGCGAACAAACTTTTTACAGGTGGTGACTACCTCTCGGCCCTTGAACTTTACAACTCTATTGGCATAAAGAACCAAAACCTTGAATATAACCGTGGCGTTGCCTATTTCAAGTTAGGTAGGCTCGGCAAAGCCGTTTTACATTTCAACCGCGCTTTACGGTTAAACCCTGATGATGAAGACGCTAAAGCCAACCTTAAATATATAGACTCAATTAAAAAGGATAAGGAAAAAAAGGATAAAACCGGCACGTTGGAGGAACTGTTATCGGCTTTCACAAATTCGTTTTCAATGAACGGGCTTACCTCCATCACCCTTTTGTTTTACCTGCTCACCGCCATTTCCATTTCCGGTTACATTTTTGTTAGAAAAACCGGGAACGCGAGGCGGGTGATTGGGGCTATCGTAGTTTTTTCTACCGCTACGCTGGTTTTAGCCTCTCTTACCGCTGTGAGAATATATAAGTTTGAAAACAAAACAATGGCCGTAGCCATGCAAGAGGAGATAGTGGCTCGCACGGGCCCAACGGAAAACGCCAACACGGCTTTCATTTTTCATGAAGGAACCGTTGTGACTACGGGAGAAACCCGTAACGGGTTCGTAAAAGTGATATTGTCTTCCGGTATAACGGCTTGGGCACCTCTGCGCGACCTTGAGAAGATATGAGCCGTTATCTTTCAAACATGATAAAATTTTCAATTTTAAAATTGATGACCAAGCAACGATAATGGAGAACGGTGAATGAAATTCCCCGAATACAGGCCAAGAAGAACCCGCGAAACCGAAAACATGCGCCGAATGGTGCGGGAACACAGGCTATCGACAGATATGCTTATCTATCCGCTTTTTATCAAGTTCGGTAAAGATGTTAAAGAGGAAATCGGTTCCATG
>JAJRTC010000267.1 GCA_024278445.1 Nitrospirota bacterium | reverse complement strand
TCACGCACCCACCAGTCTTCATCGGCAAGCAGGGCAAGAAGTGGCTCAAACGCATCAGGATCTTTCACCCTGCAAAAAAACTCGACGGCACAACGGCGAATATCTTCGTCGTCATCGTTCAAAAGTTCCATAATCATTTGGCTTACATGCCCTCCGCCAAGCTCGCTCAACGCGTCCGTAGCAAGTTCTCTCACCCACCAGTCACCATCTTTTAAACCTTTCACAAGAGCGCTCGCCGTTTTTGGGTCTTTTATGCCGTCAAGCACTGAAACAGCGGCACGGCGCACATTAACGTCTTTATCACGCAGAAGTTCCATAATAGCCGGCACGATAGAAGAATCAGCCACACAAGCCAGCGCATCGGTAGCCTTCTGGCGGATAACAAGATCCTGGCTTTTAAGAAAAGCAAGAAGAGAAGAAGCATTTTCCGAGCCACCAATTTTACCCACGGTTTCAAGAACAATATTAGTAGCCGTAGGATCACGATCTTTTGCCATCTGCTCTAAAAGCCTTGGCATAACAAGTTTGCTTTCCAGCCTGCATAAAGCTTCCACGGCCTTTCGCCTGAGCCATGAGTCTTGATCGTCCAGCAGAGGCAAGATGGCGTTTACAGCACTTTCAGCCTTGAGCGATGAGAGAATATCCATAGCCGTTTTCTTTACGTCTTTTCCCTCGTGCCGAACAAGCGGGATAACCTGGCTGATTATGGAGCCGTCTCCGAGTTCTATGAGAATGTCACCTGCCATCTTGCGAATCATGTTATCCCCGCTTGTTATACTTTCCACAAGCGCGGGTATCGCACGGCTCTTGCCGATGGTAATAATAGTGTTTTTACAAAGTGTGCGGATATTTTCCTTGCTGTCGCTCAACCCTTTTATGAAAGCTGGCAGATATTCATTTTTGTATATCGCACAAAAAATGTCGGAGGCGTCAGAATAAAGCATCCGGTTATACCTCACCTCCTCCAGAACCATTGCCATTGGTCGCTCGCCAAAAGAGGCGAGTTTCTCCAGCAGGATTTTTCTATCCGCCCCCTCGCTTTGCGGAAAAATGGAGAGAATTCTTTTTATTTTTGTTTTTTCAAACATTTAAACTAGACCGGAGTATTATTAAAAATCCAGTTGATTGAGCCCCCTGAGACAATATAACCGCAGTCTGCACACACTTGCTGAGCTTATCATATTAATGGAACAAGGCCAGCAAAGTCAACAAAAACAAACACTTTTACAGTACAATAAAAACTTCAAACGATGCAAGATAAGATAAATCATATCATTTCCATTTTTTTCAAGCCCTTTATTTTGTCACGATACCGGGCCGCCGTTTCAAAATCGAGTTCCTTCGCCGCTTTTTTCATAAGTTTTTCAAGTTCGGCAATCTTTTTCTCAACCGTTTCGATAGGCAAAAAACCTAAAAATTCCTCGTCTATCTTGGGAACGGTGACGTAATCACTTTCGTACACGGTTCCTAAAGCCTCTCTTATTTTCTTTTTAACACTTGCCGGGGTAATGCCATGTTTTTTGTTGTACTCGTTCTGTATTTTTCGGCGTCTTGCCGTTTCATCCATCGCCCGTTTCATGGAGCCTGTCACCCGGTCGGCATAAAAAATAACTTTCCCCTCAACATTTCGCGCCGCACGCCCCGCAGTTTGGATAAGGGAGGTTCCGGAACGTAAAAAACCCTCCATATCCGCATTTAGCACCGCGACAAGGCTGACTTCCGGGATGTCGAGCCCCTCGCGCAAAAGGTTTATTCCTACAAGGGCGTCAAACTCACCCATACGAAGATCCTGTATTATGACCATCCGCTCCAGAACAGCGATGTCAGAATGAAGGTAGCGTACACGCAAAGACAACCCCTGGTAATAATCGGTCAGGTCTTCTGCCTGTTTTTTGGTCATACATGTAACAAGCACGCGTTCATTTTTCCCGGCCCTGTTCCGTATCTCCTCTAAAAGATCATCCACCTGCGAATTAACCGGGCGTATGTCTATTTCGGGGTCTATAAGCCCCGTGGGCCGAATGACCTGCTCCACCACGGTTCCGCCAGATTCTTTTATTTCATACTCCGAAGGCGTGGCGGAAACAAAAATGGTCTGCGGCATAAGCTGTTCAAACTCCTCAAAAGAGAGAGGGCGGTTATCCAAAGCGGAAGGCAAACGAAACCCATGTTCTATCAACGTTTTTTTACGCGACCTGTCTCCCTTTAACATGGCTCCGATCTGCGGGACGGTCTGGTGGCTCTCGTCGATAATAAGGAGAGTGTCATCTGCCAGATAATCCATAAGCGTAGGCGGGGCGGAGCCTGGCTCCCGTCCTGAGAGGTAACGTGAATAGTTTTCGATGCCGTTACAATATCCGATGGCTTTTATCATCTCAAGATCGGCTAACGTTTTCTCCTCTATCCTTTGCGCCTCCACATATTTTTCATTTTTCCGAAACATGCCAGCCTGCGATAACGCTTCTTCACGTATCACCCCCAACGCATTTTCCCTCACGTCGGCATTGGTAACATAATGCGAACCGGGATATACGTTAACCGCTTCAAGCTTTTCAATTAGTCTTCCGGTTAAAGGGTCTACACGGCTTAACGAGTCTATCTCGTCTCCGAAAAACTCTAACCGGATAACGTTGTTTTCAGCGTAGATCGGATAAATCTCGACCACGTCGCCCATAACCCTGAATGTCCCGCGCCGAAAGTCTATATTGTTCCGCTCATACCGGATATCCACTAAGGATTTGAGCAGTTCATCCCGTTCGATCAGCCCTCTGACCTCAAGGCGCACTTTAATTCCCTGGTACATCTCAGGCGAACCCAAGCCGTAGATACAGGAAACGGAAGCGACGATGATAACGTCGCGCCTCTCTAAAAGAGACATGGTGGCAGAGTGACGCATTTTGTCTATCTCGTCATTTATAGACGCGTCTTTCTCTATATATGTCCCTGTAGTAGGCAGATAAGCCTCCGGCTGATAGTAGTCGTAATATGAGACAAAATACTCAACGGAGTTTTCAGGGAAAAATGCGGAGAACTCGGAATAAAGCTGTGCGGCCAACGTTTTGTTGTGAGCTATCACAAGAGCCGGCCTTTGCGTTTTTTCTATTACGCTTGCGATAGTAAAAGTTTTGCCAGAGCCTGTTACGCCAAGAAGCGTTTGGCAGGCAAGCCCGGAATTCGCCCCGTCAACCAGCCGGCTTATAGCAACGGGCTGGTCACCCTTGGGCGCAAAATCTGAAACAAGTTTAAACGGCTCCTCCATCCGCCCAGTATAGCGCAAGGTCGGCTAACAAAAAAAGGCGGGCAATTTAAAGTGCCCGCCCCACACAAAATCAGCGCAAATAAAAAACTAGCAACTTATAGTCAATCTATTGCCGTTATCATTACTAACATCAGGCACGGTCTTCTTCTCTGCCCCACCGGATGCGCTTATAACCTGATCCCACGCGCTACGAATATCCGTCAGCATTTCAAGAGCGCTATCCATGCTTGCAATATTGCCAGATATATTAGCGTCGGTAAGAAGCTTTCTGATTTCAATGTAGACCTGCGAAAGACTGCTGGCTACCTCCCCGCCTCTTTTGCTGTCAAGCGCTCCGTTCAACTCATCCACTATTTTCTGGGCCTTGCCTATATAATGCCCACGGCCTGCTATATCTCCCCGTTTTGTCATTTCCTTCGCCTGGGTTATAAACCTTATGGCACCGTCATACATAAGGATAATAAGCTTCTGCTTGCTTACCGTTGAGACCTGATTGGCATGGTAAGCCTTGGGGGCTGTTTTACCGTACATAAATCATCTCCTTTTTCCACTGTTATAAATTAAAACCTGATATTTTTATCACTTCCACCCTTTTGACAGAGTGCTTAGTTGTGAATTCAGATAGCTCTGTTCAGACGAGAGGTTGGCCAGAAGCGTTTCAAGGTTTACGAACTTGGCTTTCAGATCCTCCTCACGCTTGGCAAGGCGTTCTTCCAAGTCATCTATCTGCATCTGCAATTCCTTGTCACGATCTTCGATCGTCTTGTTTTGATTGAAGATAAGGCCTTCGGTTGAATGCTCGGTATACTTTGCGGTGAAAGCTGAGACTCTCTCAGCTATACCAACCGTTACCTTCATGCTTCCGGCGGGGTCACCTACGGTCAGGGTTCCCGTCCGCAGTAGAAACCCTTCAAGATCGGTATCGTCCGGCCCGGAGGCAAAATTTCCATTCTGCGTAAGCGTTATCCAGTTCGTAGTTCCAGAGCGCCTCATTTGAAGCGCCGCCACGCCACCGCCCGTATCGATAACCTGTGTGTCATATGTTCCGCCAACCGTGAAACCATCGGCGGCAAGGAAAGTATATGTTCCGCTTCCGGAGGGCACGAAAAGGTCCTGAACTTGCGAGAAATTGTCTCTTAAAGCATCTTTGAAGTCAGCCTCGTTTATGACTAGTTGATTCAGGTCGTCGGTTTTTATGCCTACCTGTGCAAGAAATGCAAACTCACCTGAGTTGCCTGCGCTTAAGCCCGGCACAACGCCTGAAACTATCGATTGCAGTTGGGCCTGAATCGTTTCAAGCGATACGTTTCCAAACAAGGCACCCTTATTGTTTTGATCCTGCTGATAGATAAATTGCTCTTTTATATAGTCCATCACCGCGTTATATTTATCGGCAAAATCCTGCACTTTCGCAAGTATGGCAGACGTATCCACGGCAAAACTGATGGTACCTGAGCCTATCGTTTCAAGCTCTATTGTGGCACCGTCTATAACGTCGCTCACGGAATTGGAACTTTTGGTTATGCTTATATTATCGATGGTGAAATTGGCATCCTGGGCGGCCTGACTTTCGGTAAAAGTAAGATTCTGCGAACCACCCGTAACGTCGCTTATAGTAAAGCTGTTAGCGGTGCCTGTGTCGGTGCTGGTGACGATAAGTTTATATTGGGAGCCTGTGTTTATTATCGTGGCGACGGCAGAATCACCTACCGCCGAGTTGTTTATAGCATCTCTTATGTCTGTAAGAGAATCGCTTGAGCTTATAGATATATTTACGGCGCTCTCTCCGTTGGGCGTTATCGTTAACGTGCCGGAAACATTGGCGGCGGCGGTAAGGCTTGCAAAATTGTTGCTCGACGATTTTTGCGACTTGGCAAGCTGTGTGACAACCATGTCATATGAGCCGTTCGCAACGGTAGCTCCCGCGCTAACGGACAAAACGGAACCGCCGTTTGAGTTGTTATTTAAAAACTTGGAAGAACGGGAAGCAAACGTAGACGTGGTATTAAACTTGTTGGACGAAGATTCAAGCGCCAAAAGACGGGTGCTAACCTCCTGCCACGCGGCTTTCTGATCGATCAGGCTCACCTGCTTGTTTTCCATCAGGGT
>JAJRTC010000266.1 GCA_024278445.1 Nitrospirota bacterium | reverse complement strand
CGCGGAGCCTGTCCTGAGTGAACGAAGTGAATCGAACGGGCTCAGAATGACAACTGAAAATAGTTTTTCAGCAACCTGTTAAAACCAGCAAAGTGATTTTTTGTTATGGCTAAATGTTTGGCCGCCGGGTTTGCCTTGGCTCTTCTTCTGTTTTTGCCTGTTTGCGCTGTGGCGGAAGAATTTACCGCGCCACTTAAAAAACGGGGGTTGGGCCTTTATGTTAAAGCTACGTTAAACGGAAACGTGAAAGCTCGCCTGCTTATCGATACAGGTTCAAATTTTCTGGTTATTTCAAAAAAGCTTGCCAAACAACTTGGCTTTGCTGTCTTAAAGAAAATGCCTCGATATCCTGTGTCTACTATTGCAGGCGTCAGGTGGGCGCGGCTTGTTGTTTTGGACGAGGTCTCGGTTGGCGGGGCGGTTAGCCATGGCGTGGAGGTTGCTGTGATTGAAGATATGCCAGACGGGCTGGATGGCCTTTTAGGCTCAAACTTTTTAAAAGATTTTGTTTGCACGGTAGATGGGCCGGGTCTTACGCTTTTATTAAAATCGTCGTTTAACGGAAAAACATATGGCGGTCATGACGAAAAATGGTGGCGCGGAAGGTTTGTAAAATACTCCGAAGCTGTTAAAAAATATAAAAACTGGCTCGATATGCTGAAGAGCGGGTTTCACAGAACAAAAACCTTTACCGGTGAGGATCTGTCTCAAGACGAAGTATCTGCGCTTATTGCATATTATAAAAGGCTTTTGGCTGATTTGCGTGTACGGGCACGCTCTTTTGGGGTTCCGTCTTCATGGGCCAACTACCCTTGATATTTATAAATTTGGTGCGAGCCTTTTGCGCCAAAATTTTTTATAATAAAGTCGATCTACCGTAAACATTTCGTGGAGGTGACGTGTGTCTGAAAAACCTGTGATAGTTGAAAAAGCTCCAAAAGTTGAATCAGTTGAACCTGGTACTTACTGGTGGTGCGCCTGCGGGCGGTCTGCTACCCAGCCTTTTTGTGACGGTGCCCATAAAGGAACCGGAATAGAACCGAAAGAAGTAAAAATTACGGAGAGCGGAAAAGTTCCGTGGTGCATGTGTAAACATACTGGCACGCCGCCGTGGTGCGATGGCGCTCACACAAAACTGCCTTAAGTTTTTTAATCTTTAAAACAACTAAAGAGGTTTATAAAACATGGCCGACACAGTAACCATTACAGACAACTCAACCGGTAAATCTGTAGAGTTCCCAATAAAACATGGGTCACACGGCCCACCTGTTATAGACATAAGAACGCTCTATAAAGAGTTCGGGATGTTTACTTATGATCCGGGCTTTCTATCCACCGCTTCGTGCGAGAGCGACATAACGTTTATTGACGGCGAAAAGGGCATCCTTCTCTATCGCGGTTATCCTATAGATCAACTGGCCGAGAACAGCTCGTTTATCGAAACCTGTTACCTGCTTTGGTATGGTGATTTGCCGACGGCTAATGAGCTTGAAGAATTTTCCGGAATCATAACCCGGCATACGATGGTGCATGAAGGCTTGAGAAATTTTTATTCCGGTTTCCGGCGGGATGCGCACCCGATGGCAACGATGGTTGGCGTTGTCGGCGCTCTTTCCGCGTTTTACCACGATTCTCTCGACATACATGATGAGAGAAGCAGGGAAATATCCGCCCACAGAATTATAGCCAAATTGCCGACCATCGCCGCATGGTCATACCGTTTTTCCCGTGGTGAACCGTTCCCCTATCCAAGGAACGACTTAGGTTATGCCGAGAATTTTTTACAGCTGATGTTTTCTTATCCGACCGAGGAATATGAACCTAACCCCGTAGTGGCCAAGGCGATGGATCTTCTTTTTATATTGCACGCGGATCATGAGCAAAACGCATCTACGTCTACGGTCAGGCTTGCGGGGTCTTCACAGGCCAATCCGTTCGCCTGCATATCGGCTGGTGTGGGCACTCTTTGGGGCCCGGCCCATGGCGGGGCAAACGAGGCCGTGATAAAAATGTTAACCGAAATAGGCGATGTTAAAAATATCGATAAATATATCGCTAAAGCCAAAGATCATGACGACCCGTTCAGGCTCATGGGTTTTGGGCACAGGGTATACAAAAACTACGACCCGCGAGCCAAGATTATACGCAAAGCCTGCAAGGAAGTGCTGGACGTGCTGAAGGTTAACGACCCTATGTTTGAGATTGCTTTGCGGCTTGAGGAAATAGCGTTGAAAGATGAGTATTTTGTGGCGAAAAAACTTTATCCTAACGTTGATTTTTATTCCGGCATAATTCAGCATGCCATAGGGATTCCTACAAACATGTTCACGGTTATTTTTACTATTGGCCGCGCCATAGGGTGGATTAGCCAATGGAAAGAGATGATTACGGAAGATCAGCAGAGGATAGGCCGCCCGCGTCAGCTATATGTTGGTGCCAAAACCCGCGACTATATTCCGATGGGTGAGAGGTGATATAGTAGCGGCATGATGGAAACAAAAGCTGTGGCGATATCTGATCCGCTGGTTATAGGTGGGCGGGAGTTTAAGTCTCGCCTGCTTATGGGAACCGGTAAGTTCAGGTCACCTGAAGAAATGGTGGCGGCGATTGACGCTTCCGGTGCCGAGATCGTAACAGTCGCCTTGCGCCGTGTTGATCTTGACAACCCGCAAGATCACATCATGAGCCATCTTGACCTTGCCAAATATCTTATATTGCCTAACACGTCTGGCGCACGAAACGCAGACGAGGCGGTTCGCTTGGCGCGGCTTGCCAGGGCGTCCGGTGTTTCAGACTGGGTTAAGCTTGAAGTTACGCCTGAACCAAGATACCTTCTGCCAGACCCTGTTGAAACTTTTCGAGCCGCAGAAATTTTAGTGAAGGAAGGCTTTACGGTTTTGCCCTATATTAATGCCGATCCGGTTTTGGCAAGGCGGCTTCAGGATATCGGAACGGCAACAGTAATGCCGTTGGGTGCGCCTATCGGCAGTAATCGTGGCCTTAAAACGAGAGACAATATTGCCGTAATAATAGAACAGGCTACGGTGCCCGTTGTTGTGGACGCGGGGCTGGGGGCACCTTCGCACGCGGCTGAATCTATCGAAATAGGCGCAGACGCAGTTCTTGTGAACACCGCAATTGCAGTGGCCGAAAACCCTGAAGCGATGGCAAAAGCTTTTTGCAAAGGTGTTGAGGCCGGAAGGGAAGCACGTCTTGCAGGTTTGGGCAAACCTCTTTTTATGGCGGAAGCCTCAAGCCCGACATCCGGGCTCCCCTGGTAGTTTTTTAATGCCGGTTTGTAGCTCTTGATCGTATCCTTTATAAATAATGAATCAAAATAGTTTCCGTGACGTTATAAAAACGTTGGAAAATGGCGTTTTAGACAACGCTGTGGCGCGGGTTAACTCTGCTACCGAGGCGGACGTCCGTGCTACGCTTTCATCTGTGCCGGTTTCTTTTGACGGTTATCTCGCGCTTATCTCCGGTGCTACAGACAAAATTGTTGGTGCGGTTGAAGCAGAAGCCCGTAAACTGACGGAGCAGAGGTTTGGACGCACAATCAACCTTTACAAACCGCTTTACATATCAAACTCATGCATTAACGGGTGCCTCTACTGCGGGTTTTCGCGTGATGAAAACATAAAACGGAAGACGCTCTCGATAGACGAGGTGAGGCACGAGGGTGAAACTATTTTTGCCGAAGGATACAGGAACATTCTGCTTGTCGCAGGTGAAGATAAAAGGAGTGTTCCGGTTTCTTTTATAGAGCAGTGCATAAAACTTTTCAAAAAAATCGGTTTTGCTTTTGTCAGCATAGAGACTCAGGCCATGACGGAAGAAGAATATCGCAGGCTGGGGTCTGCCGGGCTTGACGGCGTTACTGTTTATCAGGAAACGTATGATAGGAAAATTTACGAAACGGTGCATCCCTCCGGGCCCAAAAAAGATTATGATTGGCGGATCGACGCACCTGAACGTGTGGCAAGGGCGGGTATACGCTCTGTTGGCATGGGTGTGCTTTTAGGGCTTGGCGATTTTACGCGCGACGCGATAACACTTGCATCCCATATAAAATATATACAAAAGAGATATTGGCAAACGGCTGTGGCGATAAGTTTTCCGCGCATTCACGCGACGCCTACTGGGTTTGAGCTTGTGAACGTAATTTCTGACGAAAAACTTGTGCGTTTGATACTTGCCATGCGTCTTGCAAACCCTGATTCACTTCTAACGCTATCCACAAGAGAGGGCGCTAAACTTCGTGACAGGTTATTCGGCGTTGGTATAAATCAGGCAAGTGCGGGTTCTAAAACAAATCCGGGTGGATATGCACAGGTAGAGGCTGAAGACTCCGCCGGTGAACAGTTCCCCGTTGTGGATGACAGAACCCCAGGCGAGGTTGTGGAAGCGTTAAAATCGCGCGGGCTTGAATGGGTTTGGAAAGACTGGGATGTAAATTTAAAGCAGGTTACATAATGAAAATAGTATTGAACGGGGAAGTTACGGATATTTCCGAAGGTGAAGTTTTAGATGCCGTTGTGAAAAGGTTAAAACTGGACGGCCCCGTGGCGGCGCAGGTGAACGAGGAGATTGTGAGGCGTGAAGATTTTCCGACGAGAGAATTAAAAGAGGGAGATCAAGTGGAGCTTTTTCGTGTTATGGGTGGAGGGCTTTAGGACGCAAATGGAGTCTCCTGCCGTCAGGTTTTCAAAAGTAAATATCTATCCTGTTACCGGTCGCTCTCTTTTTGCGGGCCGGTCCGATGAAGACGTTATTACCGATCTTGCCGAAGGCGGTGCAAAAATAATTCAGCTTCGTGAAAAAAACGTAAGTGACTGCGAGTTATACAATCTTGCAACGCTATACCGGAAGGTGACGTCACGGCACAACATGCTGTTGATAATTAACGATAGGGCCGATATCGCAAAGGCTGTTGGTGCCGATGGAGTTCATGTAGGCAGAGGTGACATGCCGGTCGCGGCTGTGAGGCGTGTTATGGGAGATAACGCTATAATAGGCGCGTCGTCACGCAGTGTGGAGACTGCTGTTACAGCGGAAAAATGTGGCGCTACATATGTAAACATCGGCCCGCTTTACCCTACGCCGACTAAGCCCTCTGCTAAATCTATCGGGCTAAAACCTGTAAAAGACGCGCTTTTAAAAGTTTCCATTCCATTGTCGGTCATGGGCGGGATAGTTATGGATAATATCGACGACGTTTTGGCAGTCGGTGTTCGTCATGTTGGTGTTGTCACCGCCCTGTTTGGTGAAAAAGATATCGCAGAGGCTACAAGGCGGCTTGTTGCAAAAATCGAAGAGAGTAGAGTGGTATAATTGGCTTGTGTCACCTTGATGTGGTTTGAGGTGCTATGATAATAAACATAAAGGGTAATTCTCCAAGGCAGAGGAAAATGGTGAAGCGATGAAAGTTGTGGAACTTGAACAGGAACTTCACAAGAGTAACGAGCGGGTGGCAAACGCCTGCCAATAGAATTATGCGTAATATTTAAATGTTATTCAGGCTTTTTATTCTCTTTACGATAGTGCCGTTGGTGGAGCTTGCTCTGCTTATAAAAATAGGTGAGCATATTGGTGTTTCGAACACTATCGCACTGGTTCTTATCACCGGCTTTGCCGGAGCCTACCTTGCGAGAGACCAGGGCCTCCGAGTGGTGCGTGAATTTACAGACAGCGTCCAGCGTGGAGACATGCCAGCCGACCCGCTTTTAGAAGGGCTTCTTATTGTTGTCGGGGGCGCTTTTCTTGTTACTCCTGGAATTATAACTGACGTGATCGGTTTTTTGCTGGTCGTTCCTCAAAGCCGCAGGGTGATTCGCGGTTTCCTTGCAAGCTTTATAAAGTCGAGCGTCGTTGTAAGTTCATTTACGCAGGGGAATGTTCACTTTCGTAGCGCAGGTACACAGAAGAAACGTAATGACGACGATGATGATGTCATCGATGTGTAAAGTTTTTATAGTATGACTGAACGCAAAAAGGGCGTGGTTCTTTTCGCTCATGGAAGCCGCGATGAGAGATGGAAAAAACCGTTTATCGAACTTGAAAACAGGCTTGCGGAAAAAGATCGTAACACCATGGTGCGGGCAGGTTTTCTTCAGGATTGCAAACCGTCGCTTTATGACGTGGTTGATGGCATGGCAGGGGCCGGTTGCAAAGAAATAGTAGTCGCCCCTGTGTTTCTTGCCATTGGCGCTCATGCAGGCAAAGATTTTCCTGTAATGGCAAAAAAGCTTGAGGAAGATTATCCTGAAGTTAATTTTGAGTGGACGGAGGTTATCGGGCAGTGGGAGGAAACGTTAAACGCCCTGTCTGAGGTAATTGCAAAAAGGCTTCTTGGCTGACCGTTTATATAACCTGGTTTTTACTCTCCATGTCAAAGGCGAGCGTTATCTGGTTTCCTTCTTCGTTGAACGTTATTTCAGACGCCAACGCACGCAGTATCATCATGCCTCTTCCGTGGCTTTTAAACGGGTCGGCCTGGGAGCCTTCCTCCATCGCACTTCGCCAGTCAAACCCGTGGCCTTCGTCTTTTATAGTGAAACGTGCACGCTGACGGCTAAAATCGTATTCCACTCTCACTTTGCGTGATGCATAAGGCTCTTTGGTGGATCGTTCCATCGCAATGTTTGTAAAGGCGTCAAAATCTTCCTCCTTCAGGTTGGATTGCATATCGAGGTTGCCGTGGTATATGGCATTGGAGATGGCTTCGTCTAACGCAAGTTCGATTGATCTTTTCTTTACGGTTTCAGATGAGGAATCTGCAAGCTCACCTAGATAAATAGAAACAGCCGGTATTATAGACGGGTCGCTTGGCAGTTCAAAACTGCTTTTACCATGGATGACATATTTGAATACTTGTCCCATCATGTCGGCTTTTTTTGCTTCGTCGATGGCGTTGGATAACTTGTCTATTACCTGTCCGACACCCGCATCGTATCCCAATCCCATAGATGCGGCCCGTGCCTGAACGAACTTTCGGATTTCAAGGTTACGCTCCCGTTCAGTTTCTATCTCTATCTCGCTCTGCTTTTTTCTGGCCCGAAGCATTTCGGCTGTGGTTTTTACTTCTTCTGCCATAATTTTGATTTCGTATGTACTGTAGTTTGGCAGGTCTGTGTAGAGCCTGTCTTCCCGCAGTCCGATAATAGCTGTAGCAATCTGTGTTACAGGTTTTGTAACCGCTCCATGTGAGAACAAAATAATAAGTGTTGCAGATAAAATCAGCATGGCTGAGAGTGAGATCATAAGGTGGGTCGCAACGGTGCGTGACTCGCTTTGCAGTTTTGAAAGATCAAACGTGATAATCGCAAGTCCGTTAACAACGCCGCTCGGGAGCGGGTTGCCGTCAAGCCCTACGTGACATGCGCCACAACGCTCGTCTGTGATAAAAGGATATATTATCCTCAGGATATTCTTGCTGTCTTGCGATTCTATTATCTCTCCGGTTTCTAACGCTTTTTCTTCTAACGCGTCTTTCGGAACTTCTCCTCTTTTTATCCCATGTTGTTTTACAACGTATTTAGAACGGACCATACGAAAATGGAAGTCGTCGTAACGCATCATTTCTTCAACCACGCGGGAGATTTTGTCATGATCGCCAGAGCCTATCATGGTGTTGATGATGCCGGATTTCATGATGGCGGCCGTTTGGCGGGCGACGCGTTTTGCCTCTATCATATCCTTTTTCACAAGGCTTACGCCAAGAATATAATTGCTGGCAACGATGGCGATCCCTATGAACAGGGTAACTATAAAAAGTAGCTTCCACTGGAGTTTCATTTTAAGATCTTTGCAAGAGTAAAAAGAGGAAATAATTATATCCTACCACTGGTGGCATTTTCCGCAATTATTTGTAGAATAGCTTGTTGGCGTGTTATCCTTTCTCCTTTCCGGTTCTGTCGGCAATTTTTATTTTTAGAAGTTTTGAGGTTTTTTTCAGATGTCAGGTACGTCATATCCCAAAAGCAAAATATCTATTCTTTTGCTTGAAAACGTTCATCCCGTGGCCGTGTCAGCTTTTAAGGGCGAAGGTTTCAAGGTAGAGTCGCTCGCCGGAGCTTTAGACACCGTTACGCTTAAGAAAAAGATAGAAAAGGCCCATGTGGTCGGGATTCGCTCTAAAACACAGTTGACAGAGGAAGTCCTCTCTGCCGGGAAGCGTCTTTTGGCCGTAGGGGCGTTCTGTATCGGCACAAACCAGGTAGACTTGAAAAGTTCGGCGGAGTTTGGGGTGCCGGTTTTTAATGCTCCTTTCTCGAACACCCGAAGTGTTGCGGAGCTTGTTATAAGCCACTGTATAGCACTTTATCGTGGAATTTATGAAAAAAACGAGGCGACCCATAAGGGAGAGTGGCTAAAAACTGCGGAAGGTTCACACGAGGTTCGTGGAAAGACCTTGGGGATAGTCGGGTATGGGCACATCGGTTTTCAGGTGTCTGTGATAGCTGAGTCTCTCGGCATGAAAGTTCTGTTTTATGATGTTGTAGATAAACTTCCCTTAGGAAACGCAGAACGCGTTAAAAGTCTTAATACATTATTAAAAACGTCAGATATCGTCACATTGCATGTGCCGCAAACAAACGCCACAAAAGGCATGATGAGCGATGAAAAGCTGGCTCTCATGAAAAAAAGCGCTTACCTTATCAACTACAGCCGTGGCAACGTGGTGGATATTAAAGCTCTCGCAAAGCGGCTCAAGGCGGACAAGCTCGCCGGAGCGGCAATTGACGTGTTCCCGGAGGAGCCAAAGAAAAAAGGTGATAAATTCGTATCGCCGTTGCAGGGCTTGAAAAACGCCATCCTTACGCCGCACATCGGCGGTTCCACCCTGGAAGCGCAGGAAAATATTGGGCTTGAAGTTGCGCAGAAACTTATAAAATTCATTAACAACGGTTCCACCACGTCAGCCGTTAACATGCCGGAAGTTGAGCTTCCCGTTCATGAAGGGCGGCACAGAATCCTCCATTTTCACCGGAACAGGCCGGGCGTTCTTCAGAACGTAAACTCTCTTTTTGCCGAGAAAAACGTTAACGTGTTAGGGCAATATCTTATGACCGATCCTCAGGTTGGATACCTTGTTATGGATGTGGCAAAGGGGCTGAATAAAGGGATGATAGAAGAGCTTCGCAAAATACCGGACACTATAAGAACGCGTATTCTTTTCTAGCTTCGCCCTTTTTATTGGCGTTTCATCATCCGTCCTTTTATCCAAACGGATGTCCATGAGCCAAGGAGAATGAAAACCGTCGTAATAAGTCCGCCGAGGCCGAGAAGCGATAACCCTGTTATCCCCTGGCCGAAGTTGCACCCCAAAGCTATGATAGCGCCAAAACCCATGAGGCAACCGCCTGCCAGATGGCCCAAAAACGAGTTTTTATCGGGCGGAACGACCCAGTGAAAAGTTCTCGTTACTTGCGCCGTTATGAACGACCCCAGAAAAACACCTATTACGGTAGCGATTCCAAAATTGATGGTAGAACCTGTTGCCGTGGCTATGTATGAGAAGAAATCCGCGTTCGGTTTGGCAAAGGTTAAACTCGTCGGGCGGAATTTGTTAACCACCACGCTATCCATCGCCAGAAAGTCGTCGGCCACTATTTTAGTTTGTGCAGAGCCTGTCACATACCATCCTGCCACTATCAGCAGGCCTATCGCTATTCCTGTAACCGGCCATTTTATGCCAAGGAAATCGTCATCTTTTGCAGAGCGTATGAACCACACGGCAAGAAACAGTGCAAACAGCCCTATCACTATCCACGGGTTAATCCCGATAAGTGCCGGTATAGAAGATGGTGAGTTAAAAGTGATTGGATATTTGCGAAAAAAATATGCGTTGGTGTAAGCCAAATGTCCGGCAAGTGTGGAGCCTGCGGTTATATTAAAAGCAAAAAGACTAATAAGGGCACCCATATGCCCTTCACCTGTGCGAACGAGGATGCGCGTTGCACAACCGCCCGCCCACACCATCCCTGTTCCAAAAAGATATCCGCCAACGATAAAACCTAATACGGGAAAAATTTTTGGTAGGTATATCGACTGTAAGGGGTTAAAAACACCAAAATCGTAAAGAGCCTGCGCACCTGCCATGGCTACTAACAGGGCCACCATGTAGGCTTTAAACTGTAAAAACGAACCGAATATTCTTATGCTGGTGAAGCAGTTTGCCATGCAAAAATTGGTACGCTGGACTATAGCTCCCAATAGGGCGCCTATAGCAAGGCCGGACCATAAAAGGTAGGCTTCCACTTGCGGAACGATATTTTCTTCCACCTTCTTTACACCTGTTAAAAAGCATTCAATAGGCCTGCAAAAGCCGCCCGCAACCATTAAGGTTAGATGACGCAAGGAAAACAGGATTCTACTGCGGCTAGAGCGTTTTATACCTTGATCTGGTTATAAAAAGCTACGCCCTTTATCTTAACAGGCAGTTTTGAAAACCTTTTGTCGGCAGGTAGTGACGCGTTTACCTTCTCAAAAAGCTCAACGCCTTTTAAGTTTCCGGGCGAGATTATATCTTCGGCTCCGGCTTCAGTGCGTATAACCCATCGTCCTTTTTCAACTTCGTCTACAGAGACGCTTGCATATTTGGAGATGGTTTCAGCGATAGCACTCATGCCGGAACTATCTAAAACCCAAATAAGACCGCGTTTGAATTGTGCCTGTTTTTCCTGCGGCACCGGAACAGCCTTGTATACTGCGTCTAGCCATGCGCGAAGCTGGGAGGCGTCTGGCATCATGTCGTCATTGGCAGGTTTTTCGCCCTGGGGCGTTTGCGGCGTGCCGCCGGGGAAAGTTAAAATTTTCCCTTTCCGCTCGGTGTCGGGCAGTGGCGGAGGGGTCTCCTGCGTTACGCTTCGAAGTTTTATATAGTTTGATGCAAAGAATAAAGTGAACTTTTCCGGTTGCACCGGATCGGCCTTTTCCTGTCCTCTTGTTTCGAGCTTATGGCGCCTTAAAAGTTGCTCGGCCTGCATTCCGGGATGGTTGAAAAGAGGCATCCCCTTGGGCCTTTTAGCCTGCGTTAGCGCCTCGTCGGCAGAACTTGTTGTAATAATGCGTCCGTCTTTATATTCCGTTATAAGGTTGACCCATGAACGGTCGGATGGATCGCGGTATACAATGCCGATTAAAGAATGTTCCGGGTGCGTATACGCCCGAAGGTAATATCCGGGCATCTCCTGAACAAAAAAATCTCCTATTAGCTTAAGCCCGCCACGATTTACAAGGCTTGCATGCGCTTCGTCTATTATCGGGAGTTCGGCAAAGTGGTCTTCACCCTCTGGAGCGGGAGCCAACGTAACCTGCGCTGGCGGGGCGGCGGGGGCCCTTCGCTCCGGCATTTTAAAAACCGTAGCACCTTCAGACCTCTCGTTTGTGCCAGACTCGTATTGGTTCTGGTTGTTTATGGCAAGCAGTATGCGATAAACGATAAATAAAAGAATACCAAGCAGAATCAGCGACCCTGCGATGTTTGGAGCTTCAGTTTCCGGCATCAGACCTTTTTCCTACCTTCTGTTTCTTATTATGGCGATTTTTTGCCCTAACGCAAACCACCAGTTTTGCGGAGTTAAAATCGGCGACCATCCCATTGTTTATTTAAACGGGCCAGCCACCCATAGTCTACCTTATTTTTCCAATTAGTTCAGCGCAGGCCTTGGAGTGCGGCCAGGATCTCCTTTTTTTACAGCCGGTTTATTGGAAACGGAGCGTGCTTTTTTTCTTTTGGCAGGAGGTTTGGCAAGAGCGTGCAGTAGCACCTCATCCATATTCCGGACAATCTCAACCTTCAGGCTTTCTAAAATATTTGCCGGAACTTCTTTCAAATCGCGTGCGTTTTCTTCAGGTATCAGAACGATTTTTATTCCGGCTCGAAGAGCGGCCAACAGCTTTTCTTTAAGCCCGCCGATAGGTAACACATCTCCACGAAGGGTTATCTCCCCGGTCATGGCAACATCGCGCCGCACCGGTATCTTAAGAAATGCGGACGCCATCGCCACGGCAAGGGTAATGCCGGCGGAAGGGCCGTCTTTGGGGATGGCACCTTCCGGTATATGAATGTGTATGTCAGTATTGCTGTGGAATCCTTTTGGCAAGGCAAACTCACCTGTTTTTGAACGGAGATAGGATAATGCCGCCTGGGCCGATTCGCGCATAACCTCGCCCAGTTTCCCAGTTAGCATGAACTTACCTTTCCCTGTGAATACGGAAGTTTCAATACGAAGAGTCACTCCACCGGTTTCCGTCCATGCAAGGCCGGTCGCAATTCCGATCTCGTCTTTTTTGCCTGTCTGGTCGTCTCTGAATTTTATTTCACCTAAAAGTTCCGCCAGCCTGTTTTCGTCTACATGGCTCTTTTTAACTTTTACACCCTTTTTAACGCCAGACGTTTCTGCTATTTTGCGCGCCTTTTTTCTGCACAGTTTCGCAAGCTCCCGTTCAAGGTTGCGAACGCCGGCTTCCCTTGTATAGTTTCTTATGATTTTCAGCAGGGCGGAATCTGTGATATCTATGTTTCCTGCCGGTAGACCATGCTGCTTTTCTTGCTTGGGCAAAAGGAACCTTCGAGCTATATTCTGTTTTTCAATATCGATATAGCCTGATATCTGTATAACCTCCATCCTGTCGAGCAGAGGGCGAGGGATGGTGTGAAGCAGGTTGGCGGTCGTTATGAACATGACTTCCGAGAGGTCGTAGTCAACTTCCATGTAGTGGTCGTTAAACGCGTAGTTTTGCTCAGGGTCTAACGCTTCTAAAAGAGCGGACGCGGGGTCTCCACGAAAATCGGACGATATTTTATCTATTTCGTCGAGCATGATTACCGGGTTTTTTACGCCCGTTTTTTTCATCGATTGCACTATCCTGCCGGGAAACGAGCCTATATATGTTCTCCTGTGTCCGCGTATCTCCGCCTCGTCGCGAACTCCGCCCAATGAAAAGCGTGAAAACTTCCTGCCCATGGCGCGTGCGATTGATTTGCCCAGGGAGGTTTTGCCTACGCCGGGCGGGCCAACGAAACAAAGAATAGGGCCTTTCATTTTATTCACAAGCTTGCGAACGGCAAGGTATTCAAGAATCCTCTCCTTAACCTTGTCCAGCCCGTAGTGATCTGTGTTCAAGATTTTTTCCGCCGCCTTGATGTCGAGTTTATCTCGCGTTCTTTTGCTCCACGGGACGTCTGTGAGCCAGTCTATATAGTTGCGGGAAACAGTCCCCTCGGCAGACATGGGTGGCATTTGCTCCAGCCTGCTAAGTTCCTTAAGAGCTTTTTCTTCTGCCTCTTTCGACATTACGCTTGCCTTGATTTTTTCGCGTAGCTCCTCAAATTCCGTTCTGCCACCGGTATCTTTACCAAGCTCCTTCTGGATGGCTCTCATCTGCTCCGTAAGGTAATAGTCTTTTTGCGATTTCTCCATCTGCTTTTTAACGCGGTTTCTAACGCGTCGCTCGATTTGCAAAATTTCTATCTCTTTTTGCATAAGCTTTGCCAGGCTTTCAAGCCTCTCTTGCAAAGTGACAGCTTCAAGTATTTTTTGTTTTTCTTCCGAGGAGGCGATAACGCTTGCGGCTATAAGGTCTGCCAGGTCGCCGGCTTTATCTATGCCGGCCAGTGTGTTTATCGTTTCATTCGGAATTTGAGAGCTCAGCTTAACGTAACGCTCAAACGATGTTTTAACGGCGCGTATCAAGGCTTTAACCTCGGCGTCCTCGGTATGGTCGGGCTCAAGCCGTTCCACCTTTGCCACAAGATATCTACCGCTGGTGTCAAGTTTCTTTATTCTGGCCCTTGAGCGGCCTTCCACGATGGCCTTTACCGTTCCTTCCGGCAGGCGGAGGATTTGTGTTACCTCGGCTACACATCCTACCTCATGAATCTCTTCAGGCTGTGGGTCGTTTGTCGCGGGGTCTTTCTGGGCCGACAGCATGAGAAATTTTTTGTCTTCAAAACACTTGTCGAGCGCAAGGATAGATTTTTCCCGCCCGACAAAAAGCGGAGCTATCATGCCGGGAAACAGGACGATGTCTCGCAATGGTAATAGTGGCAACGTATCGTCCCACGGTATATCTTGTGTATTTTCTTTTTTCATAACATCAATATCCGACAACATAATTAAAAGAAAAGTCGCGCATAAAGCTGTTCAACGCAAAGTTTGCGCATCGTGGGGAGATGGCTGAACTGGCTTGCTTGTCCTGCTTTTCATACAACAACAATGGAAGCTCCCGGCGCATTACGACGTCTTCGTTTACAATGCACTCCGTTACGTCCGCTTTGCTGGGCAGGTCGTACATCGGCTCTAACATGATCTCTTCCATTATAGCCCGGAGCCCTCTTGCGCCGGTTTTTCGCTGTACCGCTTCCTTGGCTATCGCCTTGAGTGCGCCATCAGTGAACTTAAGCTTTACCCGTTCGATTTCCATAAACTTCTGGAACTGTTTTAGCACGGCGTTTTTAGGCTCCGTGAGAATTTTTATCATAGCGTCTTCGTCAAGGTCGTTAAGCGTGGTTACAACGGGCAGACGCCCGATAAATTCAGGAATCAAACCGAATTTTAAAAGATCTTCAGGCTGAACCTGCTCTAATACCTCGCCTATCGTCGTATCTTTTTTGTCTTTTAGCTTGGCGCCAAAGCCCATCATCTTTTTGCCGATGCGTTGTTCTATGGTTTTTTCAAGCCCAACGAACGCCCCGCCGCAGATGAAGAGAATGTTGCTCGTGTCTATCTGCATGAACTCCTGATGGGGATGCTTTCGCCCTCCCTGTGGTGGAACGGAGGCGATGGTTCCTTCTATTATCTTAAGGAGCGCCTGTTGCACACCTTCGCCGGAAACATCGCGGGTTATAGACGTGTTTTCGCTCTTGCGAGATATTTTATCGATCTCGTCTATATAAATGATCCCGCGTTCAACGCGCTCGATATCAAAATCAGCCGCCTGACATAACCTTAAAATTATGTTTTCAACATCTTCGCCAACATATCCGGCTTCGGTTAAGGTGGTGGCGTCGGCCATGGTGAACGGCACGTTCAAGATTTTCGCCAGCGTCTGTGCGAGCAAGGTTTTGCCAGATCCTGATGGGCCGATAAGCAAAACGTTGCTTTTCTGAAGCTCAACATCGTCTGAACCCAGGTTGGCGTCTATTCTTTTGTAATGGTTGTAGACCGCAACGGCAAGAACCTTCTTGGCGTGGCCTTGCCCGATTACATAATCGTCTAAATGTTTTTTAATCTCGTTCGGTTTCGGAATTTGGGTGGAGGAGGCACCTTTCTCCTGGTTCCACTCTTCCATGATGATCTCGTTGCAAAGATCGATACACTCATCGCAGATATAAACAGTAGGGCCGGCGATAAGTTTTTTAACGTCAGACTGGTTCTTGCCGCAGAAAGAGCAACAAAGATTACCTTTCTGCTTGTTCTTACTCATTTAAAATAAAGCTCCCAATCCTTTAATATGTTCAACACTTCGATTGTATCCGATTCTTGCCCGAAACTAAAAAAGATGTCTTAACTCCCTTTTTTGCCTTTTTTAATGTCAGGGCGGGAGGCGATCACCTCGTCTACGAGGCCATAGGCGCGAGCTTCATCGGCGGCCATAAAATAGTCGCGATCAGAATCTTTCTCTACCTGTTCTTTGGTTTTTCCCGTATGTTTGGCAAGGATACCGTTCAGCCTATCCTTGATTTTCAAGGTTTCTTTTGCCTGTATTTCGATGTCAGACGCCTGGCCCTGATAGCCACCGGAAGGCTGATGAATCATGATTCTGCTGTTTGGCAGGCTGTGGCGTTTTCCTTTTGCGCCGGCGGCAAGCAAAACCGCCCCCATAGACGCGGCTTGCCCTATGCATATTGTTTGTATATCCGGTTTTACATATTGCATGGTGTCGTAAATAGCCATGCCAGACGTTACAACTCCACCGGGGCTGTTTATATAAATAAAAATATCCTGCCCGGGGTCGTCGGCTTCAAGAAAAATAAGCTGGGCTATTACAAGGTTTGCCACATAGTCGTCTATAGGCGTGCCGATGAAGATGATCCTGTCTTTTAAAAGACGACTGTATATGTCATAAGATCGCTCGCCCCTGTTTGTTTGTTCTACAACTATAGGGACAAGGGTTGAAGCGTGTGTCGCGTTGGTTGGAAAATTGCTGTTATTCATCTAGTTCCTCAGGTTCAACGGTTTTGTCTTCAATAGTTATTTCCTCAAGCATCACGCCATATATTTTTTCGGCAAACGCTTGATTTATAACGCCCTCCATCCCCTTGGAGGCCGTAAGCTGTTGACGTGTTACATCCTTTGGCTGGTTGAACATGGTCGCAAGCTTTTCTATTTCCTTGTCTATATCTTCGTCTGTAACTTCAATCCCGTGGGTTTTGGCGAAAGCGGAAAGGATAGCCTGTTCTTTTATCATGCGAACGGCGTCAACCCGGCTTTTCTCCATCATTTTTTCGTCATCAAGGCCCATTTTGTTAGGGTCGATCCCTTGGCTTTTGAAGTTTTCTTTTGAGCGGTTAGCAAGAGCTGTGGCCTGGCGTTCTGTCATGCCGGAAGATATCTCAATAGGATGGTCTTCAATGATCTTTTTCATCAGGTCGTCGCGCAGAGAGTTATCGGCGGCTTCTTTGTTCCGCTTTTCTATCTGTGCTTTAAGGTCTGCCTTGAATAGTTCGAGCGAGTCAAAATCAGACACTTCACGAGCGAAATCGTCGTTTATATCTGGCAGAACTTTCTGTTTTATCTCGTTTATCTTAACTTTAAATTTTACGGTAGAGTCGGCCAGCTCAGGGTCCGGGACGTCTTTAGGGAGTTTTGCGTCGAATTGCTTTTCTTCTCCTTTTGTCATGCCGCACATGCCGTTAAAGAAATCTTCAAACATCTCGTTTTTATCCACGCTTACCTGCTTGCCCTGCCCTGAGAAATGTTCTAGCGGCGTTCCGTCTTCTTTTGTGGCGGAGTAGTCTACGATCGCATGGTCACCGTCTTGTATGCTACGGTCTTCCACAGGCTCAAACCTAACCTGTCTTTCCCTGTAGCTTTCAATGGTTCTATCCACCTCGGCATCGCTTGCTTTTACTATTCTGCGGGTTAGGGATATTTCTGAAATATCTTTTAACTCAACCTCCGGGAATATTTCCACAGTGGCGGTGAAAGAGATAGGTTCAGATTCCTCCATTTTTACATCGTCTACCATCGGTTCGCCTACGGGTTGCAGGTTTTTCGCCTCTATGGCTTCGCGGTAGGCGGACTGGATAAGGCGTTGAGCCGCATCACCCATTACAGATTCTGCATACATTTTTTCCAAAACCTTGCGCGGTGCGCGTCCCTTGCGGAAACCGGGCACGTTGGCAGATTTTGCAAGTTCTTTGTAGAGAGTTGATTTTTCTTGGTTTACCCTGTCAATTGGGATCTCGACTGATAACTTTTTCACGCAAGGCTCTACGTCTTGCAGGTCAATTTTTAACGACGTCATTTCCATTCGGTAAAGTCCTGTAACAGCAAATCCAAAGTCAATAATGGTGCGAAAGGGGGGACTCGAACCCCCACGGT
>JAJRTC010000265.1 GCA_024278445.1 Nitrospirota bacterium | reverse complement strand
TACGTCGCTTGCGTCGCCATGAATAGCGGTAATATCGTAAAGCTCACTTACTTGAGACACAACGGCCTTGTCGCGATCTATCATCACAAGGTCGTGTCCGTGGCTGGAAAGCTCACGGGCGAGCTGTTTGCCAACCCTTCCCGCGCCGACGATAACGATTTTCATCGCGTATATCCTTTCAGGGAACCCAGATAAAGGTTTAAATGGCAGGCTTTATTATCAGCCGGCGGAGCCCCTTTTTAATATTACGACAAGCCCCTCGGCACCAAAGTCGAGCTCTCCTTTTACGCTTCCATAAAGGTCGGAAGGGTCTTTGGTCATAGCGTCGCCGTCGCCGTCGAGCCTTACGTCAAGCGTGAGCTTCACTTTTGGGTTTAGGTTGTCCATCATCACGTTCACCTCGTTAAGAAGGAATGTGTATGGGAACTTGGCGGCAGGATCGGCCCCAACGGCAACGACCCCTTTGGAAGATCGGGCAATAACGAACAGGGTCGCCTGTTTGGGAAGCTCACCCACCGAAGGGTCAAGCTTTACCGTGCCGGCTATTATCGTGCCTGAAAAGCCGGATTGGCTCCCCGGAAGGCGGCCACGTTGCGCAGGTGGCAACTTTTCTATTTTCGGATGCTCCTTTACCTTGTCATAAGCAATATAGTGATGATCCTGACAAGCCGGAGCCATGAGCGCAAGTATTATAAAAAATGCCGCAGTCTTGCGGGCACCATAAAGTGCAAACATTTAAAAGTTCCTCAAAAGGTTGTCTTATAAGCGTATAAAGGATGGACGCGAGCTATGATATCCCAACCTTGAAACCCGTTCAAGAAACCACTCCACCCAGCAAAGGAGAACAGATATTGCGCACAAATAACTACTTTAATTACAACAGGTTATTTGCAAGCCATTTTATAGCCTGCGGCACAGCTCTTTTTGTAGTCGGCGGCGGACTTATCCATCTCTCCCATGATCTCGTTCGCCTGTCCTCTTATAAAATAAGCCTCGCCGAGTTTCGTATCAAGCGTTAGCGCAGTGTCCAGATCCTTTAACGCCTTGTCGATATCTCCCATATCCTTGGTCGCTTTGCCACGAAGCATATAGGCATTGGCGAAGTTTTTATCTTCAGCAATAGCTTTTGTGGTGAGGGCGATGGTTTTGGAATAATCGGCGCTTCCATATGCACGACGCGCGTCTATGAAATAGTTTTCGGCTTTCTGCGAAGTTTTCTTGCCACCTTTCAGCCAGCCGAAGTCTAAAGCAAAAGCGCCGGTGGCAGACACAGACGCTAAAAGAACGGCAACTATAAATGTTCGTATGTTCATAAACCCTCCAATCCAGATATAAACGGAGTCATTTCAAGTTTAACATGGCACGGGCGATAGCCAGTTTTTCTTCCTCAGAAGAATTAAGCCCCAAAGCCCTAGTATATAACTCCTTGGCCTTTACGACATTACCCAATTTATATCCGTTTAGTCCGGCAAGGTTAACAATCGCCATAAAGTAATTTTCGTCAAGCTTAACAGCTGAGGCAAGCTCCTTCTCGGCATTTTCATTCTCGCCTTTCATGGCATAAAACATTCCACGCAGGAAGTGGAGTTGCGGCGCAAAAAGCCCGTCTTTATCAAGCTTGACCGTGGCCTCTTGCATTTTCAGGCCCAAGTCTGCCCTGCTACCGGATGATAGCACCGAGTATAAAGTGCTGATGTTAAGCGACAGATAACTAAAAAGGGCATCCTGATTATCTTCGTTGGCGTCAAGCGCTTTTGCGTAATATGACGCGGCGGATGCGTTTTTGCCGTAATTACGCTCAACCTGTCCTCTTAAAAAGAGCCCCTGCGATTTAAAGTAGCGTTTGAATTCTTCTTCCTCGCTTGAATTTTCATACACGGCTTTTCCTGGCAACTCTCGATATTCAAGCAGAGCGTCAAGGTTTGCCCCTTTGATGGTGAGGCCGGTTGTGTGAGTGTTGATGCGGGCCGATGTAAACTCCACAATGGGCCAATCGTCCGACAAGCCGGCAGTTTTGCCAACAAACTTTTTGGCATTATCCGGCCCCATCATGTAGTTGGCCAAAAGGTTAAGCCCGTTTTTTATTCCTATTTCCTCAAGACTTTTTGCAACCTTGGGTGCCTTCATTTTTTTGTTTAACTGTTTTACGTTTATCGCAATTTCCTCTTCCCCGGCGATCATGATCGCATCCCATTTGGTATACCAGATGCTACCTTTCGGAAAAACTTCCATGAAAGAAGCAACGAGCATACGAAAATCGTTTTCTGAAACGTGATGCAACGGTATCCATTGCGAAACTATTCCCCCCGGATTCAGCTTTTGCTTAATCAACCGGTAATAATCTACAGTGTAAAGGCTCACAACACCTGCGTTAGACGGTGGTGGCGGTTCCGAAGTTATGAAATCAAACTTTCGCTTTGTGGTGAGCAAAAAGTTGCGGCCATCTTCTTCAACCAGTCTCACCGTTTTGTTGTTAATTACGTCAAAGTTGGCTTTTGTAAAACTTGCGCCTGCTTTAAATACCTCAGGCGAGATGTCAACCGCCGTCACGCTCCGCAGGTCATGAGCCGCAACGGCACCGGCAGTTGAACCTGTGCCAAAACAGATAACAAGCGCGTCTTTAGGGTCAGGATGCAAAAGAAGCGGTATATGCGCCTGAAGCCGCTCTAACTGCAACGCCTCGCGAAATGCGCCCGCGATAGGGTCGCCATTAATCCATAATCTTTTTAACGGTGCCCGGCCGGCAGAAAGGTCAGACTCCTGAATAGACACCAGAACCGTGGCGGAAGGGCCTTCCTCGTAATATAAAACCTCGCTTCCCAAGTCCAGCTTTTGAGCGCTAAGATAAAAAGCGATATCGCTGTTATATGTGGTAAAGCCGGTGAGTGGAACTATCAGGGCCAGCGCTACGGCGGTTTCTTTTATCCAGCCTTTCGCCGAAACGAATAAAAGGTAAATTCCGGCCAAACAGGAAATCCACGCGACAAGTAAAATACTTTTTTGCAAGCCTATAAAGGGAATAAGTAAATAACCCGCAACAACAGACCCCAAAACACACCCAACAATGTTGGCTGAGTATAACCGCCCAACCTCGCCGCCCACTTTTTGAGTTCCAGACGAATAAGCTTCGACAATCAGAGGAAAGCCTCCCCCCATGAAAAACGCGCAAGGAAACACAGCAAGTAGTGAAAAGATAAACGCCGTGGCCATAGGTGAACCACCCGGAATGATTGAAGCCAACAAGCCGCCTTCCGGGGCAAACAGGCCGATAAACTCCAAAAACCCCGCGCTTAGCCCAAAACCTGCCAACGATAAAAGCGCAAAAAACGCGATACCAAGCTGAAAGCGGGCAAAATAAACTTGCCCTTCCTTTATAGACGCATGAGTAAACCGTGAAGTAACCATGCTTCCCACACCGATACCGAACAGGAAAATAGCAAGGATAAGCGAGAATGCGTATGTCGTGTTGTTTAGTAACAGGACAAGGCTTCTTGTCCATAAAAGCTGAAGTGAAAGAGCGCAAAACCCGGAGATTCCAAAAAGAACAAGTATGGAGGAATCAGGTTTTACCGTTTCACTCGCCTTTTTTTTCTTTTTTGGGGCCTCGCGAACTGTAGTATCACGCCACCCTTTTTCCGCCGCTAAAACCCACACAGCTACCCCAACCGCAATGTTAAGGAGCGCTCCAACACGCAAAGTCGCCGTAAGACCAAAATTTTCTATCATAAAAAACCCGGCCAATAAACATCCTGCCATCGCCCCTAGTGTGTTTATCCCGTAAAGCCTGCCTGTAAATTTCCCGACTTCCCCTCCACTTTTTGCAAAGTGCCGCGCCAACGCAGGCAGAGTGCCGCCCATAAGGATGGTAGGAAGTGCCAAAACTATAACGGCCAAAGCAAACCTTAACCCGAGAACAAACAGGTTAACCCCCTCGGTTCCGGGATGAGCGGCAAGGTAAATTTCTTTTGCTATAGAAAGCACAATCGGGAAAGCGAGGAGATAAAGCCCCAAGGCAATTTCAAGAATGGCATAAAGCCTTACAGGCGCAAAACCTTTATCCAAAGTTTTGCCAAACCAGAACGCACCAACACCCAACCCTCCCATAAACGCAACAAGCACGGCGCTTACGGCATAGATGCTAACCCCTAGAAGGAGCGAGAGTTCACGCACAAAAACAACCTCGTAAGCCACGCCAACGGCACCTGAGATAAAGAAAAAGCCAAGCAGAAAAAAGTGTGTCATCGCCTGAAAATATCCTTGGGCGGTTTAAACTTCACACCAAGTTTTCTGTTTATACCACCCGTCTTGGTAGAGTCCAGCATGCCGAGCCCGGTTGTTTTGGCCTGCGTAAACCAAACTACGCCTCTAGCGTCTACGGCTATGGAATTCGGTTTGGTGGCACCTGTGGGGATGTCATATTTACGAAACATGCCGGCGTTGGAATCAAACTGCATAATTACATTGTCTGTGCTTTGAGCCATCCAGATATTATCTTTTAAGTCGATAGCTATCTCTTGGGTGCCCTTGTTTTTCGGCAAGGTAAACTCTTTCGATTTTCCGGTGGCAGGATCAAACCGCACAAGAAGATTGTCTACAAGGCGAAGATACCAAACGATTCCTTTAGAATCTATCAGCGTGCCGAGCGCAGACTGAATGCTGTCTGATATTTTCCATTCTTTGAACGTTTCGGTGGATGGGTCAAACATGGCGAGCTTATTGCCAGCCCGTTCGATAAAAAATATTTCCCCGTTACGATTTTCAGCCAGATTATACGAAAAGCTGTTCGGCGTCGGTATGATGTATTCAGAAAACTTTTTTGTTTTGATGTTAAATTTGATAAGCAGGTTGCTGTTCCAGCCAAGCATCCACACAAAACCACTTTTGGAAACGAGGATAGAGCCAGGTTTTGATTTTGGCATTGGCAAAAGATGTTCTTCAAACTTTCCGGTTTCAGGGTCCAAACTTGCCAGAATATTGGCGTCTTCCTCCACAAACCAGACTCTGCCCGCAGTATCAACCTCAAGATCCATCGAACTGCTTCTGCTAGACGGAATTTTAAACGATTTAAATTCCCGTGCGACAGGGTCAAACCGTGTGATTTTATTAGCCACAAACTCGACAAACCAAACGTTACCATCCGGCGCAACCTCTACCGCCGTCGGGTAAGTGTCTTTTTCAGGCAACGGATACTCCGTTATAATATCGTCAGAAGCTATAGCCGACGATGCCAATGCCAGAAAAAGAAAGAGCGCCACAAAAGAGCGTATGATTTTTTTAAAGTGGCTTGAGACGGTAGCAAAAACAGCCACGCGCACAGCGACAGGACTAGCCATGAAATGAACGCGCAACCAGCAACATGGAAAAGGCTGGCAGGCCCGGCGTTATAGATGATCGTGTAAACATTTTTAAATAGTGCCGTGTCATTCAGGAACGGTTGAGTTTACTATTTTAACAATGCTGTTCGCATCACGATCGCTTTGCGTAAACCAGATGTCATCGTTATGATCCACCACGATATCCATCGGTTGCGCGTTGGCCCTTTTGATATCGAACATCTTCCAGCGCACTTCACCAGAGTCAAAATATCCGAATTTGTTTGTCATGCTGTCTACAAACCATATTTTGCCATCTTTTGCCGGGGCAAGCGCTTGAGGCACAGTATTATATCCTGGCAAATCTGTCATGGCGATGATGGCCCTGTCTGTAAATACAGAGCCTAGCTGTTGCGAACGCAAGGCACAAAACCAGAGTATTCCGTTAGGGCCGAATTTCATCTGCCCCGGTTGCGCCATCGGTATATTTATAGGGAATTTACGGAACTTTTTTGTTTCAGGGTCGTAGCGCCCTATGCTGTTGCTGGTAACGTCGCCAACCCAGATTTTGTCATTCTTATCAACGGTAATTCCCATCATGTTGGTTCCACGTGGCATTTTAAGGTCACCCATTTTCTGCCTTGCCGGGTCTAAATAACCGATGGAACCTGCGTTTTTATTAATAAACCAGATTTTCCCCTTGGAATCTGCAACCAAATCGTAAGGTTGCGCGTTTTTCACCGGAATGATGAACTCTGTAAATTCCTCCTTTTCAGGATTAAACCTTACCACGCTGTTTCCCAACTGCATGACAAACCAGACATCGCCTGATTTGTCTACAATAACGCTTGCCGGATTGCCAATACTGTAGTTGGTGAATGTTTCATCTGGTATAACACGGTTTTTAGGGTCGTACTTCCACCCGATGGTAGGAATCCCTTCCGTGGAAGGAATGCGATATTCCTTAAGCTCATTTGTAGCGGGGTCGAGCAACGCAAGGGTATGCGTAGACATCAACGTGATCCATATTTTATTGTCATCAGCCACAGCCAAAGCAAAAGGCATGGAATATTTGGTTGGCAGATTGTATTCAAAAAGCTTGGGGCTGTCAGACACCTGCCTGGGGGCAAGCGTATAAACTTTTGGTTTTACAACACCGGTAATTCCTTTTTCGCCCTCGGCCAGCGCGGTCGAGGAAAAAGCCCCACCCAAAACAACGCAGAAGAGTAACAACCGCGAAAGGAATGACCTGCCAAATAATTTTTTACCAGGTAAATGTTGGCTCATACATATGCCTCATCTGCCAATTGGCGTCTTTATAACCTAAAACTTCGCCACTCGAATCGTTACTCTTGCCAGAGATAGATTCGCTGGCAGTTATCTTGCCCGCTCGATATTTGCCTACGCCAATTTGCATGGCGCGTTCCACATTATAATATTTAGCTACGTCAACAGGGGGAATGGCCATCCTGTGCCCCATGGCAGGATTGTGGCATGAGTCGCATCCAAGCACCTTTGCCTGATATCCGCTTTTGTAGCTTGCGAAAAAGAAACCTATAACCACGATAAGCGCAGGAATCGCATATAAAAAGCTTTTTTTGAAGCCGGAATCCATATTACGCGCCTTTGAAAGCAGGCCGCCTAACCCAGGAATTTTTCCCAGCGGGATTTTATGAAAATATGGCAGAAAAACAAGGCCGATAAAAAGCAGGATAGGCACAGTAGGCATAATGTAAAGATATTTACCAAGCCGCCCCGCCCAATACCAGAAAGGTTGCCAGAAAAGCAGAAAAAGCCACTCAGGGCCGGGAATATTTTCTCCATCGTCCGGGAACGGAATAACCGCCGGAGCATCGTCTGGAACCGGGAAAAGCGTAGCCATCCAGCCGACGAACAGCACCACAACAAGCATTAACACCGAAAGAAATACGATGTAGTGCGGGAACCATTTCCAGTTTCGTTTTTTGCCGTTTTCCAAGTTTTCCACCTCTATACCCTGTCAGACATGCCAATTCTGCGGAACAGAATTATATGTATCGCCAGCACAAAGAAAATAAGCACGGGCAGTAACATTATGTGAATGGCATAGCTCAACCCGAGCGAAAAATTACCAAGGAGAATGTCTGTTAAAGTTCCACCAACAACGGGAATAACCTTCAGCCAGTCCGCCCAGATTATAAGCTCCCAATAACTGCGCCAGTCCCACGGCAAAATAATGCCGGTAATAAGGAACAGGACGAAAATAGAACCAAGCAGAAGCCCGGCCCACCAGTTAAGTTCCCTGGGAGGCCGAAAAGCCCGCCGAGCCATTATATGGCCTGCATGAATAATCAAAAAAACTGCGCCTAAAGTAGCGCTCCAGCGGTGGACGTTACGGAACAGTGCGCCAAAATCGGTATTATTGCACATGCTTCGTATACTCTCGTGAGCCATATCGGGCTCTGGAATATAATACATAATCATATAAAAACCGGTGAGGAACTGAATGGAGATACAGCCGATTGCAAGTCCGCCAAAAACATGCCAGAACGAAAAGCTCTCTGGCAGAGGGTATGCTATATGTTTTTGGTAAAACTCGATAACCCCAAGCCTGTCATCCAACCAGCCGATAAATGTTTTCATTATTGTTTGTCCGGGCTCTCCGCAAGATCCAGGCCAGCCTCAGCCGGCATTTTCTGGTAATCCGCGTCATCTATGGTGTCGCCCAGAAAATCTATCTTCCACTCGTCATTTTGCGCATCAAGAATAACGTTGATCTTGCTGGTTGTTTTAAAGGAGTCTCCAAACATAGACGGGGTACTCACATTAAGATTTACAGTGGCAACCCATGCACCATGTTTGTTCGGCGCCGTAGGGAGGATGGTTTCGGCCACGGTAATTTTGGAATCAGGGTTCAGGTTCTCAGTCCATTTTCGGAAATTGTTCTGGTCTAACTCTATATATTGTGTGCTGACCATTGTAAAGGCTTCCTGGTTGTTGAGCCTTCCCCTGTTAGCCAACAGCTCAAAAAACTGGCCAACCACCTGCTCTGGAGTTTTTTCAGGAAATTTCATTTCATCGTTTTTCTTCGACGTGCAAGCAGGCGTTAAACAAGCGACTGTCAGCAGAAAAACGCAAAGAGAAGGCGCGAATCTAAACATTTCCCCTCAACAAGATAAAGTAAAAAACAGGCAGTAATTAAAAGGGAGACCGGATTCAACACCCGGTCTCCCCCAAAAAGCGCTAAGACAGCTTAACTTGGATCAAAACCTAAATAGTAGGCTCTTTACCTTCGTTAAGTGTGTTCATCAGCTTATTGGTTCCAACGATCCACTCATGCTCAGTTTCGTCAAGCATGGTCTCCTGTCTGGAGATTTCATCGTAGTCACCAACACCTAGGGAAGCCTGGCCACCCTTAGGATCAACAAACAGCGTTCCGCGCATCTCAAGATGTAGCGGGCCACAGAAATGCTGACAGTAGAACTCAAATTCGCCAGCTTTACGCGCAACGAACTCACCAACGATAGACATGCCACGAACACCGATCAGCATGGTTCTAGGACCATAGTAGCCAGCGGCGGCAAGACCCATCGTAACGTCCGGGTTCTTCGTAAGACCGGCCGCTTTATCGATGTTGGTAAGGATTATGCGAACTTTGGCACCCTGAGGCACATGGATAAACCTTGGAACATAACCGTAGGAGAACGCTTTTACGCGAACTACGTAAACATCGCCGTCTTTAGTAATGCCAGGTTTGCCATCGTCTCTGGGAATCCAGTAACGCTTGGAATCTGCGGTGTGAACAGGCTCAAGCTGTGGGCGAGTCTTCGAATCAATGCCGGGGCCATTGTCGAAGCTTACATGAACGTCGCCCAAGTTATAGCCTTTTTCAAAAAGATCCTGACCTTTACCGGTATTCCACCTCTGAATGTAAGAAGCGAAAATCATGCGGCCTTCGTGAGGCTCGCCGTCAACCGGAATGATCTTGACCGATTTACCATAAGTCGCACTGGTTTCGTCAAGATCCTGCAACTCGAAGTTAACAGCAAAGACGATACCCGTAGGCGTAAACAGACCCGTGGAGAACTTGTTCTGCGAGCTATAATACGCGTTGTCCGGTGCGAGGGAGTTATGACCGGGTCTGTAATGAACCGGAAACTCATCCACCAACTGGAACCTCTGAAGGTCAACCTTGGAAGTGGAATCGGACACGAAACATGAGATGTAATCATACTTGCCGAGCGTATCGATCTGGTTGTGAAGCGGGCCGGCGCCAACAGGGATAACCTTGTGAACGCGGAGATTCTCAACATCGATGATGGAAAGTGTGGCGGAAAGCTTATCGCAAACCGTTACTATCCTGTTTGTCGGGCTAACGTTCGTACCGTGCGGGTTTTTACCAACCGGAATTTCTTTAATAAGTTTAAAGGGATCCTGGCTGAAGACCATGACGGCCGAATGATAGTAGTTACCGGAGAAGACATATTTGCCGTCCTTCGACGTATCCGGATAATCCGGAGCGGAAGGAGCAGGCGGGATGTCGAGAACCGTGGTAGCGCCGTCTTCAAGCCTCAGCTTGAGCATCTTACCGGTGAGCTCACCCGTGGCGAACAGATATTTACCGTTCGGGGCGAGAGCCGCACTGTGATGGATGCCAAAAGGCTTCGGAAGCGCAAAAATTCTTTCAGGCCAGCCGGTTTGCAGGTTGACCTCAACGATCGTATCCGCGCCCTTATCGGAAACATACAGATACTTGCCATCAGGCGTACCGTTGTTGTTACCGGCGTTAGACCCGGAGAACGGAAAGTTGTGAAGATCTACGCCACACTTGATGTGCCTGTATGTCCTCATGGAAGGAATACCTATAACACCCAAGGCTCCATCGACGCCGCCGGCATCATACAGAATAGCGTAATCACGAAGTGGTGCGTCACTGTCCTGAGGAGCGGTGACATGCCAGTCGCGTTTGTCAAGAGGCGTAAGAACTGTTTTCTTGGCTTCCGCAGAGACGCCGAAGAGAACAATAGCTACGCTGAAAATCAGAAAATACGATAACCCTTTTTTCAAGATTATCACCCCCCAATCCATTTAAAAGTTTATCTTTCGTGTTTGTAGTAGACGCCAGCTTTGGCATCCGCCGCAAGACGCTTGACCAGATAGTCGTTAGGATCAAGAATGTCGATCCTGCGAGCTATCCACTTGCCGTCTCTATACCAGCCGTAAGCCGCTATAAGATCGCCTTTCTTGAGCTCCTTGAACTTCTTGAACTGACCCCTCAACGCCGTCATTACATAGCCTTCAGGATGCATTACCATCGAATACTTCTTCGAATTCTTCTCGAACTTGGTCTGAATGTCGAGTTTCCTGTCACCCAAAGATGTAATGGTGCCGATCTGCATCGTGTCCGTAATGGCAGAACCGTTACCAAGCACGCCAGCTTCGACATTAGCGATAAAAGCGAAAGAACTCGCACAAACCGCTACAAGCGCTGTCAATAAAAACCGTTTTAAATTCATAAACTCACCCCCTCCAAAACAGTATTGGTTTAAACCCTAATCAACCAAATGGAACATATGCAAGCATCATGCCTGTGAGACCTTCCCACGACACAACGTCAAACCCAATGAATTCAAATAGATAAACGTACCCGGAAATGGGTAAAGAAAGACGCAATTAGAAGACTTCCGCCCCTGATTGAACAACAACGTGTGGTCAGTCAAGCAAAAACCCTTTCAAGGCTTTGAAATTATAGCGATTAACGAAAAGTGTATTAAAACACCCACAACATCGCCACCGAATAAACGTTTCGTTTACACGACCGAAACACATTATACACAGGTATATAACTCATTCAAACTTATTTTTGTGTCATTTCACACATTTTTATTGTTTCTGTTGCAAAAGGGCACCAGCCAGATCGGGCCTTCGTTTTGCCAGTTCCTTTAAAGTTTGCAGTGCCTCGTCAGCCTTTCCCAATGCCTGATACGACTTGGCAAGGTAGAAGTGAGCTTCCGGCAGGTCGGGGTTTATCTCTTTTGACCATTTCAAAAGCCTGGCCGACGTATTAAAGTCACGACGATGATAATATAGATATCCCAGGTCAAAAACGGCCAGTGAGAGGAACGGATCGCCGGGAACATCTTGATACGCTTTTTTGTAACTTTCAAATTCTTTCGTATAGTCCCGCGTGTAATGCTCTACCTTTCCCGTCATTATGTTTTTGCGCCCCCCGTAATAACGCGCG
>JAJRTC010000264.1 GCA_024278445.1 Nitrospirota bacterium | reverse complement strand
TAGCAAAAGTTTTTGTGAACGCCAACGGTTTGAAAAGTTTTCCAGCCTGATCCTGCAACGCGAAAACAGGCAGAAACGAAACCGTAATTATAAGGAGAGAGAAAAACAACGCAGGCCCAACTTCCATGCAGGCGTTAAGCACCGCACGGCTCCGCTCCTGTTTGTTGTCGGCCCGTTCAAGGTGTTTATGCGTGTTCTCAACCATCACCACGGCGGCGTCCACCATGGCTCCGATGGCAACGGCGATGCCGCCTAAAGACATTATGTTTGCCCCTAGTCCCATCGATTTCATAATAGTGAAAGAGGCTAAAACGGCAAGCGGCAAAGTGATTGCCGCCACCAGCGCCGAGCGTGCGTGCCAAAGAAAAATGAGAATGACTAAAGCGACTATCGCCATCTCTTCTACCAGCTTGCTTTTAAGGGTTGTTATGGCTCTTTTTATGAGGTCTGATCGGTCGTAGGCGGGTTTAATAATAACTCCCTCTGGAAGGCCCGAAGATATCGTGCGTATCTTTTCTTTTACGCCGTTAATCACATCAAGTGCGTTTGCGCCATGCCGTGCGACTATGATTCCTGCCACAACCTCGCCTCTCCCGTCTTTTTCAGCAACGCCACGTTTTGTTGCCTGCCCGATTTTAACGGTCGCCACATCCCGAACCAGTGTAGGTGTTCCGTCTGTGGTTGCTCGGAGAACCACGCTCTCGATATCTTTTACACTTTTTATATATCCTCTGCCACGGATCATGAACTCCGCTCCGCCAAGTTCCATCACCTCGCCACCTACGTCGTTATTACTTTTTCTGATGGCGCTGACGATATTTTTCAAGGAAAGTTTATAGGAAAAAAGTTTTTGCGGATCGACCGTAACCTGATATTGACGGAGCGCTCCGCCAACACTCGCCACTTCGGCCACTCCTTTAACGCTTAAGAGCTGATAGCGGATATACCAGTCTTGAAGTGCGCGCAATTCTCCTAAGTCATATCGGTTTTCCGTGTCTTCAACGGTATAAAGAAATACCCAGCCCAAGCCTGTTGCGTCCGGGCCCAGGGTTGGCGTTACATCTTTCGGAATATCCGCTTGCGCGTGGTTTAAATATTCCATGATACGGCTCCTGGCCCAGTAAATATCTGTGCCGTCCTCAAAAATTACATAAACGAAAGACTGGCCGAAAAAAGAGAGCCCTCTCACGTCTTTAACTTCAGGCACAGCAAGCATGGCCGTGGTTAGCGGATATGTGACCTGGTCTTCAATTGTTTGCGAGTCGCGCCCCATCCATTTGCTTGAGATAATTACCTGCGTATCGGACAGGTCGGGGATTGCGTCTAATGATATGCGAAAGATCGACCAAACCCCCATGACAGCGATGATACTGGAGACCGTTACGACAAATAACCGGTTGCGAAGGCAGTACTCTATGACGGAGCGAATCATGATTTTACTTTATGTCCGTTAATGAAAGAGAAATGCCACAGGTAGCCATTTTTTGCCCCATGTATGGATTGTCGATAGTTTTGCCGGGCTGTAACCATGCGTCGTCGTTGTCTGTCATCGGACATGTGAAGGCGTTTAGCGCGACACCTTCAGGCAGGCCGTAGCGAGCAATAAGCAAGATTATCACTTTGCTCATAGACGCAAAATGTTCCCGGGCTTTTGCAATATTTTTCGGCCCTCCTGCTATCCCTCTGGCCCCACTCCTGATCTCTGCCAGCGCCTTTTTCAGGTCGAGATCGGTTCTATTAATGACGGCGTCTATATCCCCGGTTAAATCAGCGGCCACTTTTTTTGCGATACCGGCGTTATCTTGCGCCAGCGCTTTCCTTATTTTTTCGTATGATTCAAGAATGTGAGCGAATGCTAATTCGATGTTATCAGGCATTTTCGTTGTCACGTCTTTTGCGGAGGCGGGAGCTATTTTTTTTAACGCTCCTTCAAACTGTGCTTCCGCCGTTATCAGGAAATTAGCCGATGAAACTATTCGCTCACCCTCTTTAAGCCCGGAGAGAATTTCGTGGTAGCGCTCTTCGCTATTGAATAAAGAGTTTTTTGTTTTAGAACCGCTAGATGGATAGAGCCACTTTTCCCCAAGCGTGACATCCACAGGACGCATAACTCCGTCCCCTTCCGACACCATAACTATCGCCCTCCGGCCAGTAAGGAGAACGGCGCTCTCAGGAACCGCAAGAACATCTTTTTCAGGGACGTTTATCCTGACACTTGCGAACATCCCCGGTTTTAGATAACCATTTTTGTTGGGGGCCTCAAACCGAACACGCACCGTTTGAGAATCTATCTGCGCAACCGGATCGATAAAATCAACCTTGCCTGTGATAGTGTCGCCATCAACTGATATTTCTACAGGTGTTCCAACCTTGATAAAAGGGAGTTTGTTTTTATAAACGTCGCCATATATCCACACCGTTGATAAATCGGCCAGCTTTAAAGCGCTTGCCCCTCTTTAACATATTGTCCTTCGTTAACGAGCCGTTCTATAACCGTGCCGGATACCGGAGAGTAAATGGTGAGATCATCCGTCGCCGTTCCTTTTGTGCGAAACTTTTCTATCTCCTTCTCCGCCATCCCCCAGCCTCTTAAGCGGGTTCTCACATTGTTAAGGAGGGTTTCTGTCCTTTCTGTTCCGCTTTTCAAAAGCAGTAGATACTCTTCCTGCGTGGTAACAATTGCCGGGTTGTAGATAGACAAAAGCGGTTCCCCCATATTGACTGTTGCGCCGGTGAAATTTACATGCATGGTATTAATCCTGCTTTGACCGGGAGCCCAAACGGAAATCGTTTTCAGTTGTCGTTCATCCACGGCAACAACTCCGCTGGTTTCTATCTGGCGGGCAAAACTCAAGCGCGCCACTGTGGCAAATCGGACACCCGCTTGCTGTATCTGCCGGTGCGTGAGCAGGATGGAGCCTGCATTTTTTTTTCTCCCCCCGTCTTCTTGCATCTCTACCAGTTGCATGTTGCAGATGGGGCATGTGCCCGTTTTATCCCTTTTTACCTGCGGATGCATGGGGCACCAGTAGGTTTTTTTGTCGGCGGGAATAGTTTCGCCAGCCAGCCCCGCCCATTTCATGATTTTTACGACAGCCGGTTTTTGCATCAAGTGATGCAGGCGGTTTTCTTTGTCGTAATAAAGAGATATGCCGGAACCCAAAATAACCATAACGATGACAACCTCTGCCCAAGGCATCACTTTTTTATTTTTCATTTGTTTACACCGACAGCTTTTAAAAGCCTTGCTTCCATGATCCGAAGATCCACGAGAACCCGTTCATATTTAAGTTTTGTGTTAACCCTCGTTTGCTCAGCGGTGACAAGGGTTAAAAAATCGTTCCCTCCGTTGCGATATCCTGCACGTGCGGCCTTAAGGTTTAGTTCTGTTTGAGGGATAATAACTTCGCTGAAGATTTTTTTAGAATGGTGAAATTCTTTTAGCCTCTGCCATGCGTTTTCTACTTCAAAACGAATATCATTCTCCTTGGCTGTAAGGTCTGAATTTGCCTGGGCTAACTTTATTTCCGCGATGTTTCTTTCTGCCCTCAAACGAGCTGACCGTAAAGGAATGTTTATGCTAATCCCGATAAACGGACGAAGCTCATCTTTCGACCATGCCCTGTTATATGAACCTGTGAGAGTAAAATCAGGATAGCTTTGCGCATGAGCAAGTTTTAATGAGAGGTCTCGGGCTTTTATCTTAAAACGGGCGGCCTTAATGGAAGGATTTTCATCTAACGCTTTTTTTAGCAAAATTTCTTTATCAGGGAGAGGTAACATGAAAGGAAGCCGCGCAGGTGCCGGTAATGGGAAGCCTGCCGGGCATCCCATGAGCGTGTTTAACCTGCTCTTCGCTACCTTGAGCTTGCGCTCAAACACAATGTCGCGATGTTCCGCTTTCGCTAGGTCAAGGTCAGCCTGAGTAACGTCTTGCAAATTTCCTTTTCCGGCAGAATATCGCACCTCTGTGATAGTTTTGAATTCCTGTAAAAGTTTTTTATTCTCTTCGTTTATTTCAATTGCACGATGAGTAAAAAAAAGCTCAAGGTAAGCTGACTTGACCAAACTTGCAAGTTTAACTTGCGCAGAACCGAAATCGCTTAAAGCCGCAGTTGCTTCAGCAATGGTTTTTTCTCCTTTAAGACGCAACTTGCCCGGATATGGAATTCTTTGCTTAAGGTCTATTTTGTATGCAAAGTCACCCCTGTCCGGACCTACCGTGGATGGAAAGAAACCAACACCCACCATGGGGTCATCGAACGCCGTAACCTGCGGATATTTTTCAAGCGCCGCCGCTATCCCTCTTCTTATTGAAGTAAGGTTTGGGTTATTATCGAGCGCGATACTTACGGCGGTTTCCATTTCAAACGTTTTACTTGCTGTAAGGTAGCTTTCTGTTTTAAGATCTTGGGTCGTGTTCGCTCTCCTGGTGCTGTTTACAACTTCGTTTGCAAAACGCTCAACACTGCTGTTGGTTTTGGATACGGCGCAACCCTGTGTGGTCAGCAGGAAAAGTGCCGATGCTAAACATAACCAAACCCCAGGTGTTGATGCGTTCACTTTTTATCTGTCACCTTCACTTCGCCCTTAATCATGTTCATAGGGCAGGAAAAACCTATTACTCCGCTTTTCTCAGGCGTAATTTCTATGGCAACAGTTTTGTTAAGTGGCAGTTCTTTATTTATCTCCAAATCTGGTATCACAATTTTTGTGATGCAGGTTTTTTTAACCTTTCTGATAAATAAAAGTTTCGTCACTTCTCCTTTTTCAACTGTAACATTTGGGGGTGTAAAACCGTCCTCGGTTATCGTTATGGTTATCTCTTTTGTTTCCGCATAGCCTGTGCCTGGGATTAAGAGCGCCACCGACAGTAACAGCGAAGCGACTAACGGGTTTTTTCTTTTCATTTAACGTTTCCTTTCAAGGAATTCTACAAGTGTAGAATTTAAAAATAAAAAAAACCTACTTATGGTCAGGCAGGTCACACTTATCCTTATTCTCTCCGGCGTGGGCAGGGCATGAGCTTTCTGAACTTTTACAATAGGTATGGTTACATTTTTCCATTGGCCGTCCGCTGGCATAGATTGGCGCCGCCATTGCCAAAAGCATTACAAAAAGCGCGGCAACGGTTGTGAGGATAACGGCTGTGCGTGGCTCTTCGCTTCTTTTGCCAGCCTCAGGTTCCAGTAACTCCTTTATTCTTTTTTCAATTATTGACGGTTTATCAAGAATCGGGACGCCAACCGGAATGGCTTCCTGCTTCATTTTTAGCATTTTAAGTAAGGCTTGTGCGAGATCAAGAGGGCGCCCTGTTTCGTTAACGGCTCTCTCATCTGCGGCCAGCTCTTTTGTTCTGCAGAAAAGGTTTGTCAGGTAACGTCCTAGTGGCAAAAAGAAAAACACGTCTTTGATGAAGGAGAGAACAAAAAGTTTTAAGGGGTCTTTCGCTTCGGCGTGATGTAATTCATGGAGAATTACAGCCTCACATTCATCCCGTGTTAGCTTTTCCAGAAGTTCTGTGGAAATATAGACCTTTGGTTTAAAAAGGCCGAGTGTGAAAGCTGAGTTAAACCACTTATCGTTAAAAGGAACTATGGGTATACCACTATTTCTAGCTAGGTTTTTAAAGCCGGGGAAGTTATCTTGCGGGGAAACGTTAAGGGCGGTCAAAAATCGACGGGAAACTATCAGGCCTCTAACTGCTCTGAAAAGAGCAACAACAATGCCCGTAGTTACGATGCCAAAGCCCAGCCACGGGATTATTGTCATAAACATAGTGGGGCTTACAAGGCACCAGGAAAATGCTGTTTTGCAACACGCAAGAGCGGAGCCCGCTTGTGATGTCAGGCCAAGCAGGTGAGGAACGCTATAGTGAATGCTGGCGGCGATTACTGTAAATACCGATAAAGCCATGACTACGGCGCCAAGAAAACTTTGGAGAGCCACTTTCCACCAGTAACCATTCATAGCTTAAGCTTGCCTTCGCCCTTCATTTTTCTTTTTCTCTATGATGACTGAAAGCTTTTCGAGTTCTTTTTCTTCCAGTTCGTCAAG
>JAJRTC010000263.1 GCA_024278445.1 Nitrospirota bacterium | reverse complement strand
ATGCATGTAATTTCCGCCAAGGCGGTTGCGTTAAAAGAGGCGATGGCTGATGAATTCAAGGAATACCAGAAACAAGTGCTGGCAAACTGTAAGGCGCTTGCGAAAACGCTTGTTGAAGGCGGCCTGCGGCTCGTAGCAGGTGGAACGGATACGCACCTTATGCTGGTTGATCTGCGGCCCAAAAAGCTTACAGGCAAGGTAGCCGAAGCCGTGCTGGAAACAGCCGGAATAACCACCAATAAAAACGCCATTCCTTTTGACCCTGAAAAACCGTTTGTCGCCTCCGGCATAAGGCTTGGCACACCGGCTCTTACTACTCGCGGCATGAAGGAACCGGAGATGAAAATTCTGGGCGAATGGATTTGCTCTGCGCTCGACAATGGAGACGACAAACAGCATCTTGCGGTAATAAGGGGTAAAGTAAAAGAGCTTTGCAAAAAGTTTCCGCTCTATTCAGGCAGGCTTTAACGGAAAACAGATAACCCGACATGAAATGCCCGGCATGTAGCGACCTCGACAATAAAGTCATAGACTCCCGCCTCACCAAGGCAGGAGACATGATAAGACGACGTCGCGAATGCATGCATTGCCAGAACAGGTTCACAACCTACGAGCGGATTGAGGAGAGCCTCCCCATGCTTATCAAGAAAAACGGAGGCAGGGAAGCTTTTAGCCGTGAAAAAATCCGCGAAGGCATTGAGCGAGCATGCCACAAACGCCCCGTTTCAGCGGAAGACAGGGGCGAACTTTTAGAAGAAGTTGTGAGAAGCGCCATGGCTTCGGGTGAAAAAGAGATACCAAGCTCGCGAGTGGGCGAGGCTGTGATGCATGGCCTGCAAAAGCTTGACGATGTGGCGTATGTCAGGTTTGCAAGCGTATACCGGGAATTTCGCGACATAGAGCAGTTTTTACGAGAGATGAACTCCCTTGTAAAAAACGGCAAGTGACCTTAACCATGAGCTCTTTTTACCCGATATTCCTCGATATTAAAAACAAAAAATGTCTTGTTGTTGGTGGTGGCTCTGTTGCGATGCGAAAAGTAAAATCGCTTTTAAAGTTCGCCGCCAGGGTTACGGTTGTTGCACCCCAGATATTACCCGAAATAGAAAACATTTCAGCAAACAAAAATCTCACAATCATAAAGGCGTGCTTTGAACCGTCACATATGGAAAACGCCGTTCTTGCAATCGGCTCTGCAAATTCAAAAGAAGTGAACCAAACAGTATATAATGAAGCTGAAAAACGAAAAATCCCTGTTAACATTGTAGATCAACCGGAACTTTGCACATTTATGGTTCCGTCACTTGTACGGCGCGGCGATCTTTCCATTGCGATAAGCACATCAGGCAAAAGTCCTGCCGTGGCTAAAGCGGTGAGAAAACGTCTTGAAGACGAATTTGGTAACGAGTGGGGCGAATATCTTGAGATAATGGGACACGCGAGAAAAATTGCTTTTGAAACGGAACCGGAACAAAAAAAACGTGAAGAAATGTTCAACGAAATAGTAAAGACCGACCTTTTGGAAATGATAAGGGCAGGTAACTCTGATGGCGCAAGGCGCAAGGTTATGGAGATCATAAAGCCGTGAACATATTTTTTATAATCGCGACGTTTCTCTATTTCCTTGGCATGGTGAAATATCTGCTACACCTTGCCACAAAAAACCGCATTCTCTTTATCCTCGCCACAATCATGATAACGCTAGGATTCGTCGCCGAAACTATCGCCTTTGGCCAACGTTCCATGGTGACGGGCCACGGGCCTTACACTAACGTGTTTGAATATTGCGCCTTCTTATCGTGGACGGTATTCGGCGTATTCCTTATTGCGGAAGGTTATTTTAAAATAAAACCGTTAGGCGCGTTTATGGTTCCTGTCGGGTTTGCCCTGATGCTTATAGCCATAGCGATGTTCGACGGGTCGGAAGCCACATTGCCCGTAAAAGCATATTGGCTCACAATGCACAGGACGCTGTCGTTCCTCGCATTTGGAGCGTTCACGCTTGTTTTCGCCGCCGGGGTCATGTACCTGATTCAGGAAAAAGAATTAAAATCAAAACACTTCGGCGGATGGTACCATCGCTTACCCCCTTTGAGTGTGCTTGACGACATGAACCGGATGGGGTTAACCTTCGGGTTCCCGATAATGACGGTTGGTGTTGTGGCGGCAATTGTCTGGTCATCGCAGAGTTATGGTTTTATAATAAAGCTAAATACTTCAACCGTTTTGCTTATGATCGGTTGGTTTATGTACGCAACGCTTCTTACGGGGCGAGTCATTTTTGGATGGCGCGGGCGGCGGGCGGCGGTGATGGGTGTCGTCAGTTTTTGCGTTGTTATAACAGCGCTTCTTATACACATTGGGTAAAAGATGAATCTTATAGCGCTTGGGGTTAACCATAAAACGGCTCCTGTGGAAGTGCGTGAAAAACTGGCCTTTACAGGCACCGACATAGGCGAAACCATTGCGCTTATGAAGGCCAAGGCACCGGAGATTTTAGAAGAAGTAATTCTCTCCACCTGCAACCGTGTAGAAATATACGCCCGCGTAACCGATGTGAGGCTTGGCGTTGAGGCGTTAAAAAAATTCCTGTGCGAATATCATGAAATAGATAGAGAAACGCTAGATAAATCTACCTATCTCTATCTGCTGGAAGACGCGATTGAACATCTTTTTAAAGTTTCTTCTTCCCTTGACTCAATGGTGGTTGGCGAACCGCAAATTTTAGGGCAAGTAAAAGACGCATACAGGGCGGCTCGCGAACTTTCGGCAACTGGTTCTATTTTAAATAACCTGTTTGAACGCAGTTTTAACGTTGCAAAAAAAGTGAGAACAGAAACCGCCATAGCGGAGAATGCCGTCTCCGTCTCCTACGCCGCTGTGGAGCTTGCCAAGAAGATTTTCGATGATCTGTCTGACAAGGTGGTAATGCTGGTAGGCGCAGGCGAGATGATAGAAATTGCCGCAAAACATCTTGTGGCTCAAGGTGTCGATAACATAATGGTGACTAACAGAACATATGAACGTGCTGTCGAGTTTGCAAGAAAACTGAACGGCGAAGCTATAGGGTTCGACTCTTTTTACGAAGAGCTAAACCGCTGTGACATCGTTATAACCTCCACGGGCGCACCAAGGTTTATTATCAGGAAGGAACTTGCGGCAAAAGTAATTCAGGAGCGGCATCATCGCGCTATGTTTTTTATAGATATCGCTGTTCCAAGAGATATCGAGCCTTCGGTAAACGAGATAGAAAACTGCTACCTTTACGATATAGACGACTTGCAAAACGTTGTCGCGGCCAACATGGTTGAGCGTGACAAGGAAGCGAAAAAAGCTGAAAAAATCGTTCAGAGCGAGGTTTCACAGTTTTTACTATGGCTTGACCATCTGGAGGTAGCCCCGTCTATCGTTGCGCTAAAAGACAAGGCCGAGAACATAAGAAAAAGCGAGCTTGAAAAAACCTTGGGCAAACTAAACGGCCTCTCAAACAAAGATCGCGAGGCGGTAGACAGGTTAACATCCTCTATCGTAAACAAGGTATTGCACCCGCCTATAGTAAACGTAAAAAAAGTGGCGGAAACAAAAGACGGACACACTTACCTTAAGGCGTTTCGGCGTCTTTTTGATCTCGGTGATGGAGATTAAACCGTTGGCAGACTTTTAGTTGGCGCGGGGTTTCGCCTGCAATATTGAAACAATAAAGTAATCACGGAGAATAAACTGTTGGCAGACTTTAAAATAGGAACGAGGGGCTCGCCCCTTGCGTTGTGGCAGGCAAACTTTGTTAAAGCCAGCCTTGAAAAAGAATATTCCGGAATCATCGTCGAGCTTGAAATAATTCACACGCAGGGCGATAAAATTCTGGATACGCCACTTGCCATGATCGGCGGCAAAGGGCTTTTCGTTAAGGAACTGGAAACGGCACTGCTCGACGGGCGGGTTGATATAGCGGTTCACTCCATGAAAGACGTGCCTACAGAACTGCCGGACGGGCTTGAAATATCGATAATCCTTGAGCGCGAAGATCCTCGCGACGCATTGATCGCAAAAAGTGTAAAAAGTTTTGCCGATCTGCCGCAAGGGGCAAGGGTTGGCACTTCGTCACTGCGAAGGCAGGCCCAGATATTAAGCAAAAGACCGGATATTGAGATTATATCGATAAGGGGCAACGTTGGAACCCGTATCGGTAAAATTGAAAAAGATAACCTTGACGGGGTGATACTTGCCGCCGCCGGGTTGAAAAGGATGAAACAGGACAACCTTATAGCAGAATATCTTTCACAGGAAGATTCGTTGCCAGCCGTAGCGCAAGGTGCCATGGGAATAGAATCCAGAATTAACGATGAAAAAGTATTAAACATCATCAACTTCCTTAACCATACGGAAAGCAGAATAGCTGTTGAAACCGAAAGAGCGTTTTTAAAACGGCTCGAAGGCGGTTGTCAGGTTCCCATCGCGGGTCACGCTACGCTAAAAGAAGGCGTCGTCTCATTTGAAGGGCTGGTGGGCGCGGTAGACGGCTCCACGATATTCCGCGACGTCATGACAGCTCCGGTAGGCGAGCATGAAGCTATGGGAGTTGCCCTGGCCGACAAGATTCTTTCCAAAGGTGGCGGCGAGATTCTGGAAAACTTCTACGGGGACAAATAAAATCGGTAGTGGGTCAGTTTGTCAAACTGACCCACTACCAAAGAATCAGGTTATACGTTGACTCATGCGCTAAAATGGTATAATCCCGCGTACGCTGGCAATCTGTAACTGGTGCTAAATGGACAACTCAACCGACACAGGCCCTATCCTTATCATTGGGGCGAATGCGCGTTTTCTGGCTGAAAACGCTGTCCGCCACGGGCACGACGTGTTCGTTGCGGACTACTATGGCGATGTAGATACCCGTGCATCTTTTAAAAGCAGGTCGGTAAAAAGAGATGGAAACGGTGAGTTCACCCTAAGGTCGCTTGTTGATCTTGCACGAGGCATAAAGAACTCCGGCATAGTTTATGGCCCCGGTTTTGAAAACGATATTTTTGCCCTCACCAAGCTAAAAGAACTCGGCCCGGTTATAGGGTGTGGGATAGAGGCTGTCCGAAAGTCCCGCGACCCGGAAACCTTGCTCCGTTCTGCCAGGTCGTGGAATTTCAAATACCCCTCCATACGCTACGAAAAAGTGCCCTCGATGAAAGGCAAAAAGTGGCTAACAAAACCTTTTGCCGAAATGGGCGGTGTGAATGTTCGTTTTACAGACGCCACAACGGCTCCTGGCGTGTTTTATCAGGAATATGTCGAGGGGTTGCCATCTTCGGCAATTGTCGTGTCAAACGGCTCTGAATGTACGGTATTAGGCCTTACAACCCAAATCATAGGTGACCCGGCCCTTGGAGCCGATAACTTCCGCTATGCTGGCAACGTGTTCCCCCATCCGTTCACGAACGAGGCTATCGGGCAGGCCACGGCGATTGCAGATTCGTTAACGCTTGAGTTGGATCTCAAAGGCTTGTGGGGTTTTGATTTTATTTATAACGGGGAGGTCGTTTTAATAGAGATTAACCCGCGCCCTACGGCAGGGACAGGAGTGCTCTCTATGGGAACATGGAACGATTTGCTGGGGCTCCACATAGACAGCGTATCAGGCAAAAACTCAAACATAATAATAGACCCCGGCCCAACGGGGAGCTACTTCGCCCAATCCCGCGTGTTCGCAAGAGAAGACTCTACCTTCACAGGAGCCGAAAAATGGAAAACACAGGGAGGACGAGATATCCCTGAGGAAGGGGAATTCATTCCGGCAGGAGCGCCGGTGCTTACAGTTTCTGCAGAGGATATAACCTACAACGGGGTGATTGCTAAACTGCACGATCAGGCAAAGAACGTTTATAACAGCCTGACTCCTGCTACGGCGACAATGCTATAAACAGTAAACGTTATAAAAAAAGTCATGGAAAATTTTGTTTACCACAATCCTGCGAAGATAATTTTCGGCAAGGATCAAATCTCCCAAGTCGGGGCGGAGACAGCCGCCATCGGCAAAAAAGCATTGTTACTTACAGGTGGCGCAAGTGTTAAACAAAACGGGGTTTACGACAAGGTTTTAGCATCGCTTGACGAAGCCTGCGTTACGGTGGTGGAGCAATCGGGCATAGTTCCCAACCCTGTTATAGAATCGGTTCGCGAAGGGGCTGAGCTTTGCAAAAATAAAAACATAGAAATCGTTCTGGCTGTGGGTGGAGGAAGTGTGATAGACGCGGCAAAAGCTATTGCCGCAGGGGCCACCTACGACGGCGACCCGTGGGACTTTTTTAAAAGGATCGCCGTTCCTGAAAAACCTCTTCCGGTTGGCACCGTTCTGACCCTCTCCGCCACAGGTTCCGAAGCTAACGGCAACACCGTAATATCAAACCCCGAAACAGGCGAAAAAAGACCTTTTTACCACTCGACCCTCTTTCCGCGATTTTCAATTCTCGACCCCGCCCTAACTTTTACCGTACCAAAAGACCAAACCGCCAACGGAGCAATAGACATATTAAGCCATGTTTTCGAGCAATACTTCCATAATGTAAAGGCAACGCCCCTTCAAGACGGCATAGCGGAAACGATAATGCGAACGGTTATAGACAATGCCCCTGTAGCTATTAAAAAACCGGACGATTACGACGCACGGGCAAACCTTATGTGGAGTTCCACACTTGCCTTAAACGGGCTACTTGTTTCCGGTGCCAGGGGAGACTGGGCCTCACACATGATAGGCCATGAGCTTTCGGCCAAATATGGTTTGGCTCACGGCGCGGCGCTCGCCATAGTGTTCCCCAACTGGATGAAACGTGTTTACAAGGTCAACATCGCCAAGTTTGCCCGATTTGCCGTTAACGTGTGGGGAATGGATAAATCAACCGACGCAGAAGAACTCGCTTTGGGCGGAATAGAAGCTACAAACCGCTTTTTCAAGGAAACACTGGGCGCGAAAGTAACACTTGGTGAACATTCAATAGACGGCTCACGCATAGACGAAATGGCGGAATCGGCCATGAGCATATCCAGCCTGGGGTCGCTCGTTACTTTTAAGAAAAGCGACCTTGTTAAAATTTATGAAAGCTGTTTGTGAACCGCCACAAGAATCAGTTCCGCCCATAGGCTAACGCAGAAAGCCCCATAGCCCCGAAGATGAGATGAGGTCCGTAGGCGGCAACAAGCGGAGGTATTTTCCCAGCATGGCCAAACGCCAAGCCAAGCGAGAAGATAAACCAGAACACGCCAGCCGTAACAACGGCCACCCCAACGCCGATAAGCGCCCCCCCCGCTCTCGAAGAGCGCGTCCCCATGGGAATAGCCACAAGAGTTATAACAAGGCTGATAAGCGGAAAACTTATTTTGGCATACATATCAACAACATATTTTGTGGCGTCATAACCTTTACTCCGTATATCCCTTACATATTCACGCATCTCGATAAGGTTCATTTCTTCAGGGTAAAGTTTCACCTTGTCAAGATCGGCACTGGGAACGGCTTCCGCCGGAAGCACATGAGCGCTATACCTATGTTCTTCAAAAGACCCGTCGGCAAAAAAATCTCGTTCCACAAAACCTTTGAGCAACCATTCGTCCCCCATAAGCTCGCCTTCTTTTGCGTTAACGCGTTTCACAATTTTTGTGCCGGCCTTGTTGAAATAAAAAACAGACAGGTCCTTTATGGACTCAGCATTCTCGCCTATGTGGCCTATGTTCCAGATTGAGCCGTCATCCGCCTTGTACCAGAACCTGTCTCGGCTAAAGAGGCTTTTTCGCGGTTGTTCCTTTATTTCGTCATAATAAATTCTTTTCGCCTCCTTGGCGGAAAGATAGACAAAGTATTCGTTATTAACAAACGACACGGTGCTTATCACTCCACCTGCCACAATCATGGGTAACGCAATCCTTAACATGCTAACGCCGCTCGTTTTTAACGCTACGATCTCGTTATGACGTGCAAGGCTGACAGTGGTAAGAATCGCCGCCATGAGGGTAGAAATTGGCGTCACATGAAAAAACGCCGTCGGGATTTTAAAAAGCATGAAACGGGCGATTTCGTCGAAGGTAGATTTATGTTTAATAAAATATCCGGCAGTGTCGAAAAAAAGCACCATTTCGTAAAACACAATGAGGGTAATCATTGCCAGAAAAAATATTCTGAAAAACTCCGCCAGGATATATTTATCTATAATTTGCATTAAGGCCCCTTAAAAACAGATTCTGAAGCTCAGCATACCAATCTTTCGTGATAGCCTGCAATCATGGCTTGCAGAACAGCCCCCATGAATGTAGAATCCCACAAACTTTATCTTTACATACTGTTATGAAAATAAGCATTGTTATACCCTGCTTCAACGAAGAAGCGACACTTGAAACAATAGTAAACGCCGTTTTGCGCTCTCCCGTGTGGCAGACGCACGACCCTGAACTTGTTATAGTTAACGATTGTTCAAGCGACAGGTCGGCTGAAATTATGGAGAGAATAAAAGACGCACGGCCATCCGTAATTAAGATTGCAAACCACAACGTAAACATGGGGAAAGGCGCCGCGCTTCAAACCGGCTTCGACATGGTGACGGGCGATGTCGTTATTATTCAGGACGCTGACCTGGAATACGATCCTAACGAATATACACTACTTTTAGAACCTATCGTGGCAGGCAAGGCGGATGTGGTGTATGGAAGCCGTTTTCAGGGAGGCAAACCGCACAGGGTGCTTTTCTACTGGCACATGCTGGCCAACACAATGCTTACCACCCTCTCTAACATGTTCACAAACTTAAACCTTACAGACATGGAAACATGTTACAAGGTTTTCAGAACAGACGTTCTGCGGAAAATCAGGATTCAGGAGAGCAGGTTCGGCTTTGAGCCTGAGATAACGGCGAAAGTTGCAAAACTTAAAGTGCCAATATACGAGGTGGGAATATCGTATTATGGCAGAACATACGACGAAGGCAAAAAGATAGGGTTAAAAGACGCCTTCCGCGCCCTCTACTGCATCATCCGCTACAACATTTTTTAAACTGGCGAACACAAACGCAACAAGTGTCACCCTGCGTGTGCCCTCGCGTGTCCCCCAAGGGTAGCCCCCGAACCGTAACCTCACCAACAATTGTCATTGCAAGGAGCCGTAAGGCGACGTGGCGACCTCGTTTAAACTATGAGATTGCCGCGCTCCACTTCGCGTTTCGCTCGCAATGACGAAGTGTGGATGAGACCCCGGCTCGTGGGCTACCCCTGCGGGGCACACGCGGGTTGCGTGATTTGTCATTCTGAGGAGCTATCGGCGACGAAGAATCTCCATAGCAAAAGCGATATCCTTCGCGGAGCCTGCCCTGAGCGAACGACGTGAGTCGAACGGGCTCAGGATGACACTCAGTAAGGCTCGTAGGTTATAAGTACCCTTTGATAGCGTGACAATCTATGGGGATGGCGCCCTGTCAACCACGGTGGGGCTTGCCACACCGCCCAAAAAAATGCCCACAAAAACCTAAAGCGATAACGAAATTCTGTTGTCCACCAACTGATCTACCACCGACGGGTCTGCAAGCGTGGAAATGTCTCCCAGGCTGTCGATATCGTTCTCTGCGATTTTTCTCAAAATCCGCCGCATGATTTTGCCAGACCGTGTTTTAGGTAATCCGGGCGCAAGCTGAATCACATCCGGTTTGGCGATGGGGCCTATCTCTTTTGCAACGTGGTTGCGAAGCGTTTTTACGATCTCATCTACGTTAGAAGCGTCTACGCCTTCGTTTAACGTGACGTAGGCGTATATTCCTTGCCCCTTAACGTCGTGCGGGAAGCCGACGACAGCCGCTTCGGCCACCGTTTCGTGCGACACTAGTGCGCTCTCTACTTCCGCCGTTCCCATTCTGTGTCCTGAGACGTTTATAACATCGTCGATACGGCCCGTTATCCAGAAATATCCGTCTTAATCCACACGGGCTCCATCGCCGGTAAAATATTTACCCGGGTATTGCGAAAAATAAGTTTCGCGGAACCTTTCATGATGGCCGAACACAGTACGCATTATTCCCGGCCACGGCTGGTTGATTACAAGGTAGCCGTTCTCGTTTACATCGGCTTGCGAGCCGTCTTGCCGTATGATGGCAGGCTCCACGCCGAAGAATGGAAGCGTTGCCGAGCCAGGTTTTGTCGGTGTTGCGCCGGGGAGCGGGGTTATTAGAATTCCGCCCGTTTCCGTTTGCCACCATGTGTCTACTATAGGGCAGGTTTCGTGCCCTATATGTTTGTGATACCAGAGCCACGCCTCCGGGTTGATAGGTTCACCCACCGTTCCTAAAAGGCGCAGGGAGGAGATGTCGCGTTTCTCAGGCCATTTTTCGCCCTCTCTTGCCAGCGCCCGTATCGCCGTTGGCGCCGTGTAGAAAATGTTCACCTTATGTTTTTCCACCACCTGCCAAAATCTGTCTGGTTCAGGATAGGTGGGAATTCCCTCGAACATCAGGGTTGTGGCTCCGTTTGCAAGTGGCCCGTAGACTATATAGCTGTGGCCCGTGATCCAGCCCAGGTCAGCCGTGCACCAGTAAATATCGTTTTCGTGATAATCAAAAATGTGTTTAAAGGTTTCGCTTGCGTAGAGTAAATATCCTGCGGTCGTGTGCAGAACGCCTTTCGGCTTGCCGGTGGAACCTGACGTGTAGAGAATGAATAGCGGGTCCTCGGCTTCCATCACCTCAGGCTCGCAAAGGTCGTCCGCTTTTTCCATTTCGTCGTGCCACCACACGTTACGTCCGTTATTCCATTCAACGTCTGTTCCGGTTCTTTTTAATACGATCATCTGTTCTACAAAGGGAAGGCCGGCAACTGCTTTATCCGCCGCTTCTTTTAACGGGATGACCTTGCCGCCACGGTATGCGCCGTCTGCCGTTACAACAATTTTGGCGGAGCAGTCCAGAATCCTGTCGCGCAGGGAATCTGCCGAGAAACCGCCAAAAACCACGCTGTGTATCGCGCCTATCCTGGCGCAGGCAAGTGCGGCGATAGCAAGTTCCGGAACCATGCCAAGGTAGATGGTGACGACATCGCCTTTTTGGGCTCCGTTATTTTTAAGGACGTTCGCAAATTTTGAGACTTCGGCGTGTAGCTCTTTGTAGGTGAATGTTTTTGTTTCGTCAGGATTATCGCCTTCCCATATGATTGCGGTTTTATCTCCACGTTCTTTAAGGTGTCGATCCAGACAGTTTTGTGCCACGTTTATCTGTCCGCCGTCGAACCATCTTATCTCCGCCTTAACAAAATCGTATTCCAATACGTTGTCCCACTTTTTTGTCCAGCTAAGGGTTTTTTCTGCGCGTTCCGCCCAGAATTCTTCAGGATCACTTATTGAACGGCGATAGGTTTCGCGATATTCTTCGAGGTTTTTTACCCATGCATTTTGTGAGAATGTGCTATCGGGATTAAACACTTGCGCTTCACCTGCGCCTGTTTTTGTAGCGGAATCTTTACCCATGTCAGACACCTCGCCTTAGCATTATCAATAGGTACGCACAATAAAATATATGACCATCATATATCAGTTTTACGCCGGTTTTCAGGCATTTATTTTGAATTTTTTAACAAGGTTATCAAGTGTTATCGCAACCTTGTTAAGGTCTCTTGCGGATATGGCAGATTCGCCAGAGCCTGTGGCGGTTTCCTTGCTTATCGTTTCGATAGACGAGATGTTCTCCGCTATGGATTTTGTAGATGCGGACTGCTCCTCCACGGCTGAGGCGATATGGTTTATCTGGTCGTTTATCTTTCCGATAGAGTCTAAGATATGGTTGAACGCGTCTCCCGCCTTCGCACTCATCTCAACGCCTTTGTGTGTTTCGGCCAGGCATTGGTTCATCGCTTTAACGGCATTTTTAGATTCTCGCTGTATATTTACGATTACTTGAGAAATTTCCTTGGTCGCCTTGGTCGTACGTTCAGACAGCTTGCGCACTTCGTCGGCTACAACGGAAAAACCTTTGCCCTGTTCACCGGCTCTTGCCGCTTCGATAGAGGCGTTTAACGCAAGCAGGTTTGTTTGGTCGGCGATATAATCGATAACGTTAACAATTTCATCTATATGTTTGGAGCTTGCGCCCAATGTGTTAAGGCTCTCGGCAGAGCCTCTTACGGCTTTTTCGATAAGCTTTATTTCGCCGATAGACTTCCCTACTTCATCAGAACCTT
>JAJRTC010000262.1 GCA_024278445.1 Nitrospirota bacterium | reverse complement strand
TCTGAAAGTAATTTCTCAAAAGATACCTTGCAAAACGGTTTGCGGGTTATAACTGTCCCTACGTCGCCTACGAAGTCTGTAACCATAATGGTAATGGCGTCGGCAGGAAGCAGATATGAGGAGCGACGAGTAAACGGAATATCCCATTTTATGGAGCATATGTTCTTTAAAGGGGCAAAACGCCATAAAAACGCGATGGAAGTAGCCTCCGCTATAGATTCCGTCGGCGGCTCGTTTAACGCTTTTACGGGCGAGGAACGCGTTGGATATTTTGTAAAGCTCTCGTCTGCAAAAAAGGGAGTGGCCTATGACGTCGTCTCCGACATGCTTTTAAACTCAAAGTTCGAGCAAGAAGAAATAGACCGCGAACGCGGCGTTATCATAGAAGAGATAAGAATGTACAACGACGACCCGATGAGCCGGGTGCAGATGGATTTTAAAGAACATTTTTATGGTGACCAACCGTTAGGGTGGGATATTGCCGGGCCGGAAAGCGTTATACAATCAGTCAACCGCAACGACTTTATCGAATATAAAGATCGCCACTACTCTGCGGCAAACTGTGTTTTGGTAGCCTCAGGCGGCATAACCCACGAAGAAAACATGGCCATGGCCGAAGAGTTTTTTACTTTTAAAAACCAGGGCACCAGAATATCTGCGTCCCCTTTTAAAAAGCTTGAAGGCAAAAGAAGCACTCTTCGTAAAAGGGATATCGAACAGGCCCACTTTACTTTAGGCTTTCCCATTCCGGGTGATGAACATGAAGACCAACCGGCTCTCAAGATTTTTAACAACGCCTTGGGCGGCACAATGTCGTCCCGACTTTTTTACCAGATAAGGGAGCGGCGCGGGCTGGCCTATTACATCCGCTCGGCAAGAAGCACATACATAGACACCGGCGCTTTGAAAGTTTCAGCCGGAATAAACGTGGCCAAGTTAGGTGATGCCATTGCATGTGTTATGGATGAAATAAGAAAAGCGGCGGAAGAAGGAATAACGGAAGACGAGTTCATAAAGAGCAGAGACAATATAAAAGGACGAAACGACCTGGCTCTTGAAAACTCCATGAGCGTGGCAGGCCTTTACGCAGGACACGAAACACTGCACGGCAAAATTAAAACACCAGATGAGATAACGGCAGAAATCGACGCCGTAACATTGGAGCAAGCTAACGCCGTGGCGAAAAAATATCTCGACCCGTCCCAAGTGCGCTTAGCGGCGCTAGGGCCATATGACGATCTTGAAATTTTCGACAAAAGGCTGGACGGGGTTTGAGAAGATGCGCAAAATCCTCGTCGTTTGCACCGGCAATCTTTGCAGGTCGCCCATGGGCGAGAGCTTGTTGCAAAAAGCGCTCGCCGACCGTGGCGAAAATAACATCCTTGTTGAATCAGCCGGCGTAATAGCCCGCGATGGTTATCCACCCGCGCAGATGGCAGTGCAGGAGATGAAAGCGAATGGGCTCGATATTAGCGCTCACCGCACGAGCCCCCTTACGAAAGAAGCTATCAACGAAGCTGAAATGGTTCTTGTAATGGAAAAGGCACACATATACGCCGCTCTTTCATTGGTGCCTTCAGCCTCTGAAAAGGTTTTGCTAATGGGAGACTTTGCGCAAGACCTCGAAACCAACGAGATTGACGACCCTTACGGCGGACACTCGGACGGCTTCAAGGCAACATTTGAGATAATCAAACAGGCGGCAGAAAATCTGGCGGTGCAGATTGCAGAAAAAAAATTTCCCTAGCTACGAAAATCAAGATTTGCGTTTACAGACTCGCGGCTTCAGGACTTTAAAAGCCTTTACGGTTGTCAATCGCAAGGGAGCCTTTTAGCGACCGTGACGATCTCGCTTAAACCATGAGATTGCCGCGCGAAACGTGCGTTTCGCTCGCAATGACGGGTTGCGTATTTTGTCACTCTGAGGGGCCATAGGCGACGAAGAATCTCATAGCAAAAGCGAGGTTCTTCAAATTGCACCTGGCCCTTTATACGGTTAACCGCCATACACGGAAAGTAACTTGCCAATCCTGTTCCAGCGGATATCCCATGTGTGGTCTTTCCACGCCCAATGAACGATAAACGCCTTGCCGTGAATAAGGTTTACATCCAGCGTACCCCAAACACGCGAGTCCTGGCTGTTGTTCCTGTTATCGCCCATCATGAAAAGATTTCCGTCCGGCACCGTTATCGGCCCGAATTTTCCATAAGGTGAAACGCCCTGATATATCGCATAAGGTTCAACCAGCGGTTCTCCGTTTATATAAACGGTATTTCCGTCCATCGCTATTTTATCGCCCGGCAGGCCCACAACGCGCTTTACGAAGTCGCGACTTTTATCTAGCGGATATTGAAAGACGATAATGTCGCCACGCTCCGGCGCATGGAACCTGTAAACAAGTTTATTTACAAGAAGATGGTCACCCACCTGCAAGGTCTGGAGCATAGATTCCGACGGGATTTTAAACGCCTGAACCACATATGTGCGTATACACAAGGCAAGAACGATGGCAACCACAGCCGCCTTTAGATACTCTTTCCAGATGCTCTGCTCCCCTGTTCCATCTTTTTCCATAACACTGTCCATTATTTATCCGTCCTTAACATGGCGAGGAAAGCTTCTTGTGGTATTTCAACCTTGCCCACGGTTTTCATCCTCTTTTTGCCTTTTTTCTGTTTTTCAAGCAGTTTACGTTTTCTTGTTATATCGCCACCATAACATTTTGCAAGCACATTTTTACGAAGCGCCTTGATAGTAGTCCTGCTTATCACCTTGCTACCGACCGCCGCCTGTATCGCAACCTCGAACATCTGCCTCGGGATAAGCTCCTTCATGCGGGAGGCCAACTCCATTCCCACGGCCTGCGACTTCTCCTTATGCACTATGGTCGATAACGTATCTACCGCCTGCCCGTTTATTAAAAGATCAAGCTTTACAAGATTGGCTTCGCGATATCCTGAAAGCTCATAGTCCATGGAAGCATAACCGCGAGTGATAGATTTGAGCCTGTCATAAAAATCGAGCACTACCTCGTTCAATGGAAGGTGGAAGATAAGCGACACTCTCTCAGGCGTTATATATTCCATTTTTTTCTGCAAGCCGCGCCTCTCGCGAGCCAGGGTCATAACGGCGCCCGTATATTCGTCTGGCGTGATTATAGTCGTTTCTATCATAGGCTCGGCCACACTTAACCTGTCGCCGGGCCCTGGGAGGTCTGCCGGGTTATCCACCTCCACAACTTCGCCGTTCGTAAGCGTTACACGATATATAACGGTGGGGGCGGTTGATATAAGCGCTAAGTCAAACTCGCGTTCCAACCGCTCACGGATTATACCCATGTGCAACAACCCTAAAAATCCGCAACGAAAGCCAAACCCCAGCGCCATGGAGTTTTCAGGTTCATAAACAAAGGAACTGTCGTTTAACCTAAGCTTCGCCAGTGCGTCGCGCAATTGTTCATAATCGTCGCTATCGGTAGGATAAAGACCGGAAAAAACCATAGGTTTTACTTCTTTAAATCCTGGTAGCGCCTCTTTTGCGCCACCTTTGGCAAGCGTAACGGTGTCGCCTATTTTGGCATCTTCAATGTTCCTTATAGACGCCGTAATAAAACCGGCCTCGCCAGCTTCCAGCTTATTAACCGGAGTCTCTTTCGGGGTAAAAACTCCAATCTCGTCTATCGTATATTCAGCGCCGGTCGCCATGAACTTTATATTTTGTTTATGCTCCAAAACGCCGTCCATCATGCGGATGAGGGCCACAACCCCCCGGTATTGGTCGTACCATGAATCAACGATAAGCCCCCTCGGAGGCAAGCTGATATTACGCGCAGGCTCAGGTATCCGCTCCACAATCGCCTCTAAAATATCGGGCACGCCAACGCCGGTTTTGGCGGAGATGGGAAGCACCTCGTCAACAGGTATACCAATAATGTCTTCTATTTGTTGTGCCACTCCGCCTACGTCGGCGGAGGGCAGGTCTATTTTATTTATGACGGGAATAATCACAAGGTCGTGTTCCAACGCCAGATGGACGTTGGCAAGCGTTTGCGCCTCTATCCCCTGTGCCGCGTCAACGATAAGCAAAACTCCTTCACAAGCCGAAAGACTGCGCGATACCTCGTAGGAGAAATCGACATGCCCCGGAGTGTCTATAAGATTTAAAATGTACTCCTCACCATCTTTGGCCTTGTATTTGAGCCTTGCAGTTTGCGCCTTTATGGTTATACCACGCTCACGTTCTATATCCATGGTATCTAGCGTTTGGGCTTTTATGTCGCGGCTGGAAACGGCTCCGGTGATCTCAAGGAGCCTGTCCGCCAAGGTGGACTTGCCATGGTCGATGTGCGCGATTATCGAAAAATTACGTATTTTCATTGTCGATTAAAGTCTATTATCCAAAAGCTCGTGATTTTAGCATTTTATCGCGCCACCCGCTGATAAAATGCCTTTTAACGGCTAGTGATTGTTGTAAAATATGGAAAAACCTATTTTTGCGGGTATTTCTACCATGAGCCACTATAACAAAAAACTGCTCCTCGTATTCGACGGCGGAAACGCCCCCGGCTATTCTGCCGTAGCCACCTCGCTTACCGAAGAAGGTGACAAAAGAGGCTACGAAATATTCACGGCTTTCGAGGGGTTCCGGTCGCTCACGGGAGACAATATATCAGACGAGCGCCTTATACGCCTCGTTATGAGCCGACGGCAAAGCTTTAAATTAAACTCGCAAGGCATTCCCACACGGTCGATGTACAGAGCCATAGACAGGCCCGGCTCGGAATTCCGGTCTGAACGATATCCCGATTTCGCAAGCGAGCAGAAACAGAACACAGCGGCGGAGTTTATAAACGAATTAGGGTTTACCCACCTTATCGGAGTTGGAGGCAACGGGACGATGATGGGCATAAAAGCGCTGGACGCGATGTTGCCCAACGTTCAAACAGGTTTTATTAACGTCTCGATAGATAGTGATATTTTAGGCGATATCGCAGTCGGCTATCTTACCGGGGCCGAAGAAGGCGCAAAAATCGCGCGTAGTCTTTTCGATGACGCCTTTACCCATAAAAGGATATACATACTCGAAATGATGGGGCGAGACTCCGGCAAACATGCGTTAATGGCAGGTGCCTCTGCACGCGCGCACCTTATAATCCTCCCCGGATTCAAATTTTCAAACAATATTCTGGGCGATATTGCAAAAAGACTCAATGAAACCGATCATGCGCTAATAGTCGTGGCCGAAGGATATGAGCGTAAGGCCCGCGCAAACTTTTTGCCGGAACGGATAGATGCGGCCATGCACTTTAAAAACCAGATGATGGAACATGGCCTTGTTGAGACCAAAACAAAACGGGTAATAAGCGAGCCTTTCAGCAGGTATCTGCGCGGTATAAGGCCGCTTTATATCGAATGCTCCATAGCATACCTAAAGGCGTTTATCCTTTATGACGCGTTTGACGGCGGTGAAACGCAAATAATGCCATACTACTTGGGCGAACATGACAGCGGCGTGCGTCACTTTGACGACCTTGGAACCAACAACCGGGTAGAACCGCGCTTTTTAGACCTTATCGACAGATATAAAATTCCCGGTCTGAGAAGCTATATTTCATTGCAGGCCCAGGAAGATATGTAAGCCAGCCTATCCAGCCATTTTCAGAAACGCGGCCTCATCCAGAATTGTCACCCCAAGTTCTTTTGCTTTTTTGGATTTCGATCCTGGGTCTGCGCCTTCAACCAGGTAATCGGTTTTTTTCGTAACCGCCGAAGTAACGCGCGCACCTTGCGATTCTATTTTCGTTTTTGCCTCCAACCTGGTCATCGTCTGCAAGGTTCCAGTTAAGACAAACTGTTTTCCCGCAAGCGTTTGAGAAACCTTCATGTCACCCGCCTTTAAATTCACCCCTGCATGGCGCAGTTTCTCTACTAAATCACGGTTAGCTTTTTGTGAGAAGAAAACAGAAACGCTTTTTGCAACGCGTGGCCCAATCTCGTGTATATTCTCAAGCGTGTCTGGTGTCGCTGTCATAAGCTTGTCTATATCCGCGAAATTTTGCGCAAGGACCTTCGCCACACGCGCCCCGACATAACGTATTCCCATCGCAAACAAAACCTTGTCGAGCGGTTGCGTTTTGCTTTTTTCAATCGAGTCTATTACGTTTTTCGCCGATTTATCCGCCATACGTTCAAGGCGCATAACGTCTTGATGCCCTATGTAGTAAAGATCGGCTGGGTCATGAATAAGCTTTTTTTCAAGCAGTTGGTCTATCAGGGCGGGGCCAACGTTGTCTATATCCATGGCTGTACGCGCCGTGAAATGTTTTAATTTCTCTTTTAACTGCGCAGGGCAAGCAGAGCCGGAACAACGCGCCACGGCTTCACCTTCCGGCCTGAAAATATCAGCTCCGCACGCCGGACATTTTTGAGGCATTACAAATTTTTTCTCGGAACCTGTTCTTTTGCTCGTGATAACCTTTACGACTTTCGGTATGACCTCGCCCCCTTTTTCTATTAACACCGTGTCGCCCGCTCGGATATCTTTTCTTTTTATCTCGTCCTCGTTATGCAAAGTTGCGCGGGAAACTTTAGAACCGCCAACTGTAACAGGAGTAAGGTTAGCCACAGGCGTTATGGCACCGGTTCTGCCTACCTGCGTTTCGATGCTTAAAAGTTTCGTCGTCACCTGTTGCGCCGGATATTTAAAAGCTATCGCCCATCGCGGAAATTTGCTGGTTGAGCCAAGCTCGTTTCTCTGCCTGAATGAATCAACCTTTATCACCATCCCGTCAATGTCGTATCCCAGCGTTTCTCTTTTCTTGTCGTACGAGGCTATTACCTTTTCCACCTCCGCCATATTTTGCACAACTTCAACATCTGGCGTTTTAAAACCTAATGCGCGTAAAAGTTCCATTGCGGTGTGGTGCGAATCGGCCCCCGGTATCAGCTTGGATTTGCCTGTGCTATCCGTCACAATGAGGGTATACACAACCATTTCAAGCGAACGTAACGCAGTTATGGATGAATCAAGAAGCCGCAAAGAGCCTGCGGATGCATTTCTGGGGTTGGCAAAAAGGTTGCCCCCTTCAGCCTCACGCTCCGAGTTCAAACGTTCAAAAGCGGAGCGTGGCATATAAACTTCGCCACGAACCTCGAACCGCTCCATCCCTTTTGGAGCATCAACTTTTAGCGGAACGGTTTTGATCGTCTTAACGTTTGCGGTTACATCCTCTCCCGTAACGCCGTCACCCCGCGTTGCCCCTGTTACAAGAACGCCGTTTTCATATATGAGGGAGGCACCAAGCCCGTCAAGTTTAGGCTCTACCGCATATTCAAAATTTTCATCGCCAAGGTTTTTCATCACGCGCTCATGAAACTTTTCCAGTTCCTCGTCGCTATACGCGTTATCAAGCGATAGCATGGGCGCGTTTATATTATGCGTTACTGTGGCAAGCGTGGAAGCTGGCGCCCCGCCAACTCTTTGAGCAGGCGAATCGGCAGTGGCTAAAGAAGGGTTATCTTTTTCAAGCGTAATAAGTTCCCGCATGAGAGCGTCGAACTCGACATCGGATATCTCAGGGTTATCTTCCACATAGTAGAGGCGCTCGTGACGGCGAATTTCTACTTTTAGTTTCTCAAGCCTGTTTTTTGCGTTGTCCGTCACAAAGCCTCAAAACGAAATGAAAAGGCTACTCTTCGTCTCTCTCACCTTTAACGCGGATAAAACCGACAAAGGGAAGAATTTCCTCGATATGTTCGGGCGTTAAATCGTCCTTTACATCAGAGAGGTCGAAAGTATCTATTTCTATATGTTCATAATGGCCGTTCCAGCAATGAAACGCGGTGACTTTGTTACCTTCCCAATCTATAACGCTTGAAAAATATACAGGGGCGTCACACTTGGCGCATCGGCCATGAAAAACATCAAATTTTATAACGGTGTTGTTCATAATGTTTCCGGTTCTCATTCATCACGCTTTAATAATCAAACTTATAGCGTTAACAGAGAAAGATTATATCATGCCCACGCGCATGACAAAACATGCAAAAGAAAAGACTTTGAGAGCGCGTTTACAAGGCAGGTTTGCCAGAACTTATAGCGTTTAGCGCGGCCTTAAAAAGCAAAAGCCCGTCCACTCCACCCAGGGATTCTTCACACACACGCTCAGGGTGCGGCATCATTCCTGCGACGTTTTTTGCGGCGTTTAATATGCCGGCGATGTTTCTTGCCGAACCGTTAGGGTTAGCCTCAGCCGTTACAGCACCCGACCCGTCGCAATACCTGAACAAGACACAATCGTCATTCTCCAAAGTATCGAGGGTTTTATCGTCCGCGATATATCTGCCATCCATATGGGCGACAGGAACATTTATGACATCACCTTTTTTAAAACCGTCCGTAAGGTAGGAGTTTTCAGTTTCAACACGTAGCGGCGTGTTCTTACAGATAAATTTCATGGAAACGTTTTGGGCCAAGGCTCCCGGCAAAAGCCCGGCCTCAGTTAAAATCTGAAACCCGTTGCATATGCCAAGCAGATAGCCGCCTTTTTTGGCATGGTCGGTAACGGCCTCCATCACGGGTGAGAAACGCGCTATCGACCCTGCACGCAGATAGTCGCCATAAGAAAACCCGCCGGGAACTATAACAAGGTCGTAACCTGATAACACCCGTTCCTGATGCCACACGAAATCGGTTTCACAACCCAAAACATGCTTTACCGCATGATAACAGTCATGATCGCAATTAGAGCCGGGGAAAACGAGAACCGCAACACGCATAATTTATTTAAAAATATCCGCAAACCGGCCAGACGTGTGGCGCAAGCGGGTAGAAAGTGACAGGGAGATGTTCTTTAATATTTTTATTCCGATATGCGGCGCGGACTCCAGTATCTTCTCAAAGCTGTCTCGTCTCAAAATCAAAAGTTCCACATCTTCTACGGCAGTGGCGGTCGCCGACCTGGGTGAATTCTCCACAAGGCTCATCTCGCCAACAGAACCGCCCTTGTTGAACCTTGCCAACACGGTTTGCCTTCCGTCTACAGATTCCTTGCGGATCTCGATCTTACCCTCCACCACATAATAAAGCGAATCGCCCAAGCTACCTTCCTTGCACAAAACAGTGCCGGCCGGAACGTTTCTGTGGGTCACATGTTTGCTCAAGGTATTCAGTTCTTCAGGGGTCAGTTGGTCAAACTGCGGAACCTCGCACATTACGGTTTTTATATATTCGTAATCGATGGACATAACTCGTTAACCTGTTTGAAATTCGATGTGGTAGTTTTCCATAACCGGGTTCGCCAGCAGACGGTCGCACATTTTAGCTAACGTTTCTTTTGCAACGGCAGGGTCACTCTCGTCGATTTCTATTTCTATAAGTTTCCCTATCCTTACATTTTTCACACAAGCGGCGTCCATCGAATTGAGCGCGTTCATAACAGCGCTCCCCTGCGGGTCTAAAATGCCATTTCTTAACGTAACCGTTATACTAGCTTTCATTTAAATTTTCTCTGTCCCCCATATGGTAGGTGGAGTGAGCCCGTTTATTCTGGCATAAACCCACGCCTGCCCACGATGATGGACATTCTCCTCATACATCCACCATGCGATCTGCTCAACAGTTACAGGTTTCCCTGTCCACGGGCTTTTTTCAATCACCGTTTTCGCATAATCGTCTGGTTGCGATTGCAAAAAGTTTTTTAATTCTTCCCATGTTTTGCGCAAGGCCAGTGCCGATTCCGCTCCAGACTTTGCATAGTTTGAAGGTTCCATATAACACCCTGGACAATCGAACGGCTCACCTTTTAAAAGGTTAAGGACAATATCCCGGTGTAAACTGGTGTGGTGTATGAGAGGAAGCCACGGTAGCGATTTCTCGCTTGGTTTCCACATGACCTTGTCTTGCGGAATCTGCTCGGCCGCTTGGGCTACCTGGTTTACCCCTTCTTCCTGGCGCACATAGTAAGGATCAAGAACACTCATAGTTTTACCTCGATGGTTTAACGCTCAGCTTGTTGCGAGCACACGCGTCCGCATCTCCTCGTAAACTTCTTCGAGCCGACCTAAGTCACGGCGGAACCTGTCTTTGTCCATCTTCTCACCAGTTTCCTTGTCCCACAGGCGACAACCGTCCGGGCTTATTTCGTCTGCCAATAAAATGCCTTCGGGGCTTCTGCCGAACTCAAGCTTATAATCGACAAGCTGTATACCCATTTTATCGAAAAACGAGACCAGCCATTCATTTACTTTTAACGCCTCCCGTTCGATAAAAGCCATTTCATCATCGGTCGCCATACCGAAAACCCGAACATGGTTCGTGTTTATCATAGGGTCGTTTAAATCATC
>JAJRTC010000261.1 GCA_024278445.1 Nitrospirota bacterium | reverse complement strand
GGGCTCCGTTCTCTTGCGTGTGATAAAAATATCCCGCTCCAACCGCTTTTTTAGCGCTTATCAGTTTTGCAAGATAGTCGCGAATTCCGTTTGCGTAATGAAATTTCTGTGTCGAGCCGTCTCGCTCGTCTTTCACCACGATAGTAACGCCTGAGTTTAAAAACGCCTCGGTTTCCGCCCTGTCGGATATCAGTTTTTTGCTAAAAGTTACCGTCTTTTTAAAAATGGAAGCGTCCGGCGTAAAGGTTATCTTAGTTCCCCTTTTTCGAACCGCCCTCCCCTTTTTAAGCTTCGCAAGCGGTAATCCTTTTGCAAAACTTTGGCTCCATTCGTAACCATCTCTTTTTACTTCAACGGTCATATTTTCAGAAAGAGCGTTAACAACAGAGACGCCAACGCCATGTAATCCGCCAGACGTCGAATAGCTTTTTTGCGAAAACTTTGCGCCGGAATGTAACGTCGTCATGATAATTTCAAGCGCAGGTTTTTTAAATTTGGGGTGTTTATCTACCGGTATGCCACGCCCGTTGTCTTCAACCGAGACACTGCCATCGTCGCCGATAATAACTTCTATAGCGTCACAATGGCCGTTTATCGCCTCGTCCACGGCGTTGTCTAACGCTTCCCATACGAGATGGTGAAGCCCCGCAGAATCCGTTCCGCCGATATACATTCCGGGCCGTTTGCGGACAGGCTCCAACCCCTCTAAAACTTCGATATCTTTTGCGGAATACTCGTTAGCCATTGCTCAAACCCAGCAGTTTTTTGCGGCGTGACGCCACGACACGGCCAACCGTTCCACGCGTTCCTTGTTCGAGATTAGAAACTTTTATTTTGTCGTCACGGCCAGAGTAATAAGTGATGGTAACGGCGTCGTGTTTCCCGATGTTTTTAACGCCCCGCAACTTAGCGTCAGGTTTTAGCTTCATAAGCCGCACGCCTGCCCCAGCGCCGCTTAAAACGGGAACCTCTTTCATTTGCGACAAAAGCCCGCGTCCGTCTGATGACAAAGTAAACAGGAGAGGTTTACGAGTGAGAAACACCGTAAAAACAGCATCGTCTCCCTTTACATTGGCAAATTTCCTGCCGCTTTTAGTGGTTTCAATCAGGATATCGCTTGAGAATTTAAACCCGTTCCCCTTCTCCGTAACAACAAAAAGCTCCGCCCCCTCCCCTATTATCTCGCCGTAAACTCCGGCGACATCTCTTGCGTCAATGTTGTCAAAAAGCCCCCTTTGCCCCACCTTTTTAGGCGCATCGTTTGCCCCGGAAACCTCCCCGTCTTTCGTCATGGCCATTACACGAACAATACGCTCTCCATCGCCAAATTTGAACATAGACTGCACGGGGTTACCAAAACCGGTTGTTTGTTGAATATCAAGGGCGCGAACGCAATAAACCTTTCCGGCGGAGGTGAAAAAACAGACAAGATCGCGCGTGCTCATCGGTATCCACGATAAAAGCCTGTCTCCCTCCTTGAACCTGAGCGTTTGAGGGTTCGCAACACTCTTCATTCTGCGAACCCATCCGTTTGTTGAAACAATTACATGCGTGTTTTCATGTTCCACGAAACTTTCCGGATGATATTCAGGCTCGTCTTTTATAGAGGCTACAATTTTAGTTTTACGTTTATCGCCATACTCATCCCGGATAGCTATAAGCTCTTTTCGCACAAGCCGCCATTTTTTAGTCTTGCTTGCCAAAACGGTTGAAATAATCTCCCGTTCAGCTTCTTTCTCAGCTTTTTCCTTTTTTATCTTTGATATTTCAAGGCTTACCAATGCCGCCAGACGTAAATCAAGGATTGCGTTGGCTTGCGTTTCGTCAAACTTAAAGTAATCTATCAAGCCATTACGGGCTATTTCCCTTGTTTTCGATTTTCGTATAATAGCGATGGTTTTATCCAGATTGTTGTAGACCTTTGCCAGCGCTTCCAGGACATGAAGCCTTTCCTCTATAAGCCTAAGGTCATAAGCATACCTTTTTTCAGTAGTTTCATAGCGAAAGTCAAGAAACGACCTTAACATTTGGTAAAGACTGTGCCGCACAGGTGTTGCGCTTGGAGTTAAGGCGGTCAAGTTTACCGCGAAGTTGGTTTGCAGGTCTGAATGTTTATATACATAACTCATAACCTTGGCACAATCGACCTCGGGATTTTTGGGCTCAAGAACAACCCTTATCACCTCGGTAGATTCATCCCGCACGTCAACGATGGTCGGGAGTTTTTCGGTAATTATAAGGTCGGCAATTTTTTCAATCAGCCGACTTTTGTTAACCGTGTAAGGTATTGATGTAATGATAATCTGTTTTTTACCCCGCTTGGCACTCTCCTCGTGCCACTCACCCCGAACCTTTATACTTCCCCTTCCGGTTTCATAAACTTCCCTCAGCTCCTTTGCCGAAGCCACAATTACCCCGCCGGTAGGGAAATCTGGCCCTTTTATATATTTAAGAACCTCTTTTGTTCCAAGCTTCGGCTCGTCTATCATCGCCACCAGGGCGTTAATGGTCTCGGTAAGGTTGTGTGGCGGAATGTTGGTGGCAAGCCCTACGGCAATGCCGGATGAGCCGTTAACCAGAAGATTAGGGAAACGGGCTGGCAAAAGTTTTGGTTCTATCAGCGCTCCGTCGTAAGTCGGGAGAAAATCAACTGTCTCTTTTTTAAGCTCGACTAAAAGCTCGCCCGCAAGTTTTGTGAGTTTGGCTTCCGTATATCGCATCGCGGCGGGTGAATCTCCGTCGATATTGCCAAAGTTCCCCTGCCCGTCTACCAACGGATAACGTAACGAGAAATCTTGCGCCAGGCGAACCATTGTGTCGTAAATAGCCTGGTCGCCGTGCGGATGGTATTTACCCATAACGTCGCCTACCACGGCGGCTGATTTTCGGAACCTGGCGTCAGGCGAGAGCCTCATCTGGCTCATGGCATACAACACCCTGCGATGAACAGGTTTTAGGCCGTCACGCACATCCGGCAAAGCGCGGGAGACGATTGTAGATAACGCATAGGCCAGAAAACGAGATTCCAGTTCCGTTTGCAAAACGGTTTCGCGCACAACTCCACCACCGTTTTCGTCTGCCGTTACTTTTTTCTTTTTTGCTCTCTGCGACATGCTTTAAAGGCTAGAAGTCAGGCTTTTTAAGCTTGCCTGAGTCATCTGGTTGCATGTTGTGCTTAGGCCTAAATTCGGCGATCCACTCTTGCTTAACAACGTCTGTTTCGTATTCGTTTGATGTTTGATACCAGTCAAAATAATAAATATCCGGTATGTCATTCTTTTTAAAGTGTTTATTAAGTTTCTCTCGCAACTCTCCAGGTTTTGCCCCGGCAATATAGACGATAGTTTGATTAATGTCTCGCAAGCAATAAACTCCACCTACGGCAGGAACGTTAGTAAGTTCCCACGGCACCCACCAAAAAATTCCTTGGGAGCCTCCTTCAAACTCAGACCTGTCAAGCTGGTGCATAATACTTTTCCCCTGCAGGTAACGTCAATTAAAATAAAACTTAATACTAAACATTCATAACACATATATTGCAATAAATCAACGTGGTTTCGCTTTATTTTCGCAATGAAGGCAATAGCGAACGGCTCCCTTTACAACCAGGCATTATGACCGTTAACATGTGCTTTTGTCTTTTGGGAAATTTTGAGCATAAGAATGAAAAAAACCGCTCTTGTAACAGGTGCCGCAGTTAGACTTGGCCGAGCCATAGTGGAGGCTTTGGCCCACGATGGATACAATGTCGCCATACACTACAACAGCTCCGCAAACGAGGCAGGCCAGTTATCCGGCGATCTAAACAAGCGCTACGGCTCAGGTTCCGCCAAAATTTTCAAGGCCGATCTCCACGATATTGATGCGTGCAAAAAGCTTCCTCACGATGTTTTTAAAGCTTTCGGTGGCAGGCTGGATCTACTCGTTAACAATGCCTCGATTTTTGAGAAAATACCGTTAGAATCGATAACAGACGGCGTGATAGAAAAATATCATAAAATGCATGTTATCGCCCCCGCCACCCTATGTATTGAATCTGCAAAATACCTTAAAAGCGCAAAACCCGGCAGAATTGTGAATATCGTAGACGTATATGCAGACTACCCCAAGGCAGGCTATTTGCCATACACTATTTCAAAAGCCGCTTTAAAAGCATTAACGCGCCAACTCGCCATTGAGCTTGCACCGGATACGCTTGTAAACGCCATAGCACCGGGAGCCATTCTGCAACCTGTGTCTGGCGGTGAGTCGGTTAAGATAATCGAAAGTAAGATACCGTTAAAAAAGTTTGGCGAGCCTTCCGATATAGCTCACGCTCTCCTGTTTCTTGCAAAAACAGCATATGTCACCGGCCAAACCATAGTGGTAGACGGTGGCAGATCGCTCACGATCTGACGGAAATTAAAGAGAAAACATGAAATCTCCAAAAAAATCGCCCTCTTTTTCGATTATCTTTCTTGGCGCTTCTGTGGGTGTTGGCATTTTATTGGGGCTGATCATGTCAATGTACTACAACCTGCCGGAGATAAAAATTCTGGAGGAGCACAGGCCGAACGTCGTAACAAAAATATTGGCTGAAGATGGCACCCTTATCACCGAACTTTTCCGCGAAAAAAGGATATGGGTAGATTACGCAGATATACCTGAAAACCTTAAAAAGGCTATTACAGATACTGAGGATCATACGTTTTTCCATCATAGGGGAATCCGTTTTATGAGCATTTTGCGTGCTCTTATTGTGGATATTAGGCTTGGCAGAATCGCACAGGGCGGCTCCACTATAACCCAGCAGTTGGCAAAAACTCTCTTTTTGTCACCTGAAAAAAACATCACACGCAAGATTAAAGAAGCCT
>JAJRTC010000260.1 GCA_024278445.1 Nitrospirota bacterium | reverse complement strand
GATACCGGCGATGACGTCACCCTTGACGAACTTCAAGGCACCGTCCATCGCGCCATAAAAACTGGCTTCCTCTTCCATCTCTTTTCTTCTCTGCTTGGCTTCCGTGTCTGTGATGGCACCTGCGTTCAGGTCTGCGTCTATGCTCATCTGTTTGCCAGGCATGGCGTCTAACGTAAACCTTGCCGCAACTTCAGAGGTACGGGTAGAGCCTTGCGTTATAACCTTGTAGTTGATGATGACCAGAATCACAAAAATAACCACGCCAACAATGGAGTTGCCGCCAACCACGAATTGCCCGAAAGACTCTATCACCTTGCCGGCGGCGTCTGGCCCTTCACTGCCATGGAGCAGGATGAGCCTCGTTGACGCGACGTTCAGCGACAGCCGAAAAATAGCGAGTATCAACAAAAGAGATGGAAAAACAGAAAACTCAAGAGGGCTTTTAAGATATATGACGACCAAAAGAACGATTAACCCCAACGTAACCGAAGAAGCCAAAAGAATGTCGAGCAGTTGGGTGGGAATGGGAATAACCATCACCATGAGGATTCCCACCACGCCTACGGCGAGACCTATATCCGCGTTTTTCGAAAAAATCGTTTTTTCGGCTCCCGCAACGCCTGTAGCCATATTTTCGCTAAACCTCTTTTAAGTTTTCGTCAAAACCATGACGCAAAAGCGCCATAAAACCGGCATGTCAAAATTCCGGCGCATCTGACATCACTTGATATATAAACAGCCAGCACCCCGATTAAAACTAGTAAACCTTTAAGAAACAATATGTTTGTTTTTCAATTTGTATACAAAAGCCAATATTTCCGCCACCGCCTTATACATCGATTCAGGCACGGCGTCTCCTATACTTACTTGCTTAAACAATGTTTGTGCCAATAGCTTGTCTTGCACGACAGGAACATCATTTTCTCGCGCAATTTCTCTTATTTTTAACGCGACGTAGCCAGCCCCTTTAGCTATACACATAGGGGCATGGTCTTTTTCCCTGTCATATCGCAGTGCTATCGAAAGGTGGGTCGGGTTTGTGATTATCACTTCAGCTTCCGGCACTTGCCCCATCATTCTCGTTCGAAACAGCTCAAACTGTTTTTGTTTTATCCTCTGCTTTATGATCGGGTCGCCATCGATATCTTTTCGCTCGTCTCTCACCTCTTGCATGGTCATTTTCAGCTGTTCTTTATGCTGATGTTTCTGATAAATGAAATCTAAAAAAGCTATGATGGCCAGCACAAAAATAACCTTCGTCATAAGGGCCAAAGCTTCTTCACCCAGGAAAATAAGCGTGTGTATTATTGGCAGTGTCATAAGGTGCGGAACCTTCACCCATTCGTCGAACAGGGAAAGATAAACCGCTATCCCGACAAGTGTAAGCTTCCCTAAAGACTTGGCAAGGTTCATAAGCCCTTCTTTACCCATAATTTTCTTCCAGCCGCTTAAGGGGTTTATCTTGTTAAATTTAGGGGAGATAGGCTTCCATGAAAATATCCAGCCATCGTTCTGCCAGTAGTTGGAGATAACCCCCCCCAATGCAAGTGTAAAAAGAAGCGGCGCAAGGATAACGAACACCTGCCTCATTACCACCGAAAAAAGATAGATTACGGAACTTGTGTTCAGCTCATACTGAGCCACGTTTCCAAACACCTCACGCCACAGGTCCATGACGTTCCCGATAAAAAACATCCCCAGGAAAGCGAAAAAAACCACGGCAATGGTAAGGATGATAACAGTGTTCACCTCCTGGCTCTTGGCGGTGCGCCCGTCTTCCCTCGATTTGGATATGCGCCGTTCCGTGGGTTCTTCTGTTTTTGAATCTTTATCTATATCAGCCAAGTTTTTCCACCCCCTTTACGCCATGGAAAACATAACAAGCCGCATTTTCTCTCCTAAGGAGATAAAAAGGGCGATTAAAACTCTGCTAAACGCAGGCAGACAAATTGCGATGGTCATCATTCCAAGCCCGATGGTGAGCGGGAAACCGACAATAAAAATGTTTATCTGCGGCACCGTGCGGGCGATGATACCCATCGCCGCCTGCTTTAAAAGAAGGGTAACAGTTACGGGTGCGGCTATCTGCATGCCGGTTACATAAACCGCGCTCATCATGTCTATAAACAGGTTAGCCGTGCCGGAAGCTCCGGAAAATCCGCACAGGGGAACGATAGAGAAACTATCCGCAAGGCCAATGAGAGCCCAGTGGTGGGCGTTAACCGCCATAAAAAGCAACATGGCGGTAATGTTTAAAAGTTGCCCGGTTACTGAAACCTGCGCGTTCGTAACGGGGTCAACAACGTTTACGATACCAAAACCTATCTGAAAATCTATAGCCGCCCCGGCAAGCTGAACGGCGGCAAAAACAAGGCTTACGACCATTGCCGTGGCCACACCTATAAGCGCCTCACCAAAAACGAAAAGACCGATGAGCAGGATGTCTATATCAACCGGCACCCGGCTTACGTCTATAAAAGGAAAAAGAACGATGGTGGTAACAAGCGCAAAGCCCCCCTTCACCAGCGTCGGAAGAGCCTGCCCACCTAAAATCGGCATGAAAGCAAGCGTGGCCGTTACCCTTGTAAATATAAGCAAAAATGCTTGTATGACCGCAGGATCTACAGGGAACAGGTTAGGCATTGCACGTCTATCTTATATACATGGGAATGTTAAGTATGAGGTTGGCCGTGTAACCTAACATCATCTCTATCATCCACGGAAAAAAGATAAGAATGGAGAGCATCACCGCCAGTATTTTCGGGATAAAAGTAAGGGTCATTTCCTGAATAGACGTGACAGCCTGAAAAATCGAAATAACAAGGCCAACCAGAAGCCCGAAACCGAGCATCGGTGCCGATATTAAAATTGCCATCTTCAACCCTTCGGCGGCAAAACTTACGACAAAATCAGGCGTGACCATTTTTTATTCCCCTAAACCACGAAACTTTTAATAAGCGAGCCGACTATAAGGTGCCACCCGTCCACAAGCACAAATAGCATGAGCTTAAACGGAAGCGAGATCATGATCGGAGGCAACATCATCATGCCCATGCTCATAAGCACGGAGGCTATAACCATGTCCAGCACAAGAAACGGAATGTAAATTATGAAACCTATTGTGAAAGACGTTCGCATCTCGGAAATAATAAAAGCCGGAATAACAACATATGTAGGCACGTCTTCTATCGTCTTTGGTTTTTCTATTTTTGAAAGTGATACGAACAGCCCAAGATCTTTCTCGCGCGTCTGTGCCAGCATAAATTTCCGGAACGGGTTAATAGCCTTGTCATATGCCTCTTCCGGGCCTATTGTCTCTTGCGTAAATGGTACGAACGCTTCGTTATATACCTTCGTAAACACAGGTGCCATAATGAAAAAGGTCATAAACATGGCAAGCCCCGCTATTATCTGATTCGGCGGCATCGTTTGCGTTCCCATCGCCTGACGAAGAAAATGCATAACAACGATGATCCGCACAAACGACGTAAGTGTTACGAAAAGTGAAGGGGCAAGCGATAAAACCGTAAGAAGCGTGAGTATCTTAAGACCGGTAGCGATCTGCCCCGGCTCTGATGTCTCGCCCAGCGAAATATCGATGGTCGGCATTTGGGCTAACGCGTCATGAGGCAGAACAGACAAAAACGCCAGCGCCAGCCATGAAACTCGTAAAATATTTAGCATAGCCATGTTTTAGGCAAACCTGAGTTTCTTGTTTTTGTCTTTAATAGAGTCTGTTAACTTGCGCAAAAGTTCTTCACGGTTTTGATCTACGCGGCTCTCGTTATCAAGAGCGTTTAAAGTGCCTGCAAAAGTTTTAAGATCATTTTTATCAAAAAGCGCTCGCCTGCTTTTTGGCGATGCTTTCATTTTGCCTATACGCAACGGGTTTACGATTTTCTTTAAAATTCCGTCACTGCTTTTTTCCTGTTTTTTTACAGGACGTCCGTTAACGGCACTTTGCCTCAGCCGGTCTAACGCATCTTCGTCATCCACCGCCTTTAACATGGTTATGCTCTCGTCTGACACGCCAAGGATAAGCGTCTCTCCGGCCACGTCTACCACCGTTATCTGCTTTTTAATGCCGATAGAACCTGTAGCCAACACATTTATCACGGAGCTTGAACCAAAAACATCGTTAACCTTGCCCATATATTTTTTTGCAAGCCATGCGACTATGAAAACCGCCGCAAGGGTAAACGCCAAAGCGGAGGCGGTTTTAACTGCCAGGTTTTTAAAGTCTGGCGGTTGCGGTGCGGAAGGTTCTTTGTAATTTAAAAACCCGTCACCCATATCATTTTTTTTCTGAATATCACTTTTCGCAAGGCTGGACGTAATAGACTCAGGCAAACCTCTTTGGGCACCATCAACGCTTTTCGGCAAGTCATCGATAACGGCCTGCTTGTCTGCACTCGTTTCTGTCGTTACATCTTTTTCCCGCGCCTCACGCAGGGCGGCGAGGATTCTAACCGTTGCGTCTTCTTTAGCTTTTTCTTTTGTCGCTGTATCAATAACTTTTTCGGATGCGGGAGAAGCAACCCGTGTAACCACCGCCATTTTTTCGGCTGGCTCAACCGGCTGATTTAATACCAGCACCGAGAGGTTGCCACCGGAGGAAATTTTCCAGTTTTCCAGATAATCGCTAGGAGAACCTTTAGTAAAAAGACGTAGCCTGACCTTTGTCGGGGTTATCTGGTATGCCAACACCTTGTAAACCTGCTGAGTGCCAAAGTCAAAACTGCGCTTTGAAGGATTTACATACGCTCCATCAACGTCAAACTGTATCGATTTTTCGTAAAATACAGGGGTCATTTGCGGTTTCCAAGCCTTGGCGAACCTGAAAACGACTCTCGACTCGCCTTTATCGGAATGAACCGAAACCTCATCGAGCCTTGTAAGTTTTGTTAAGTCTACAGCGGCAAACACCTCCACAGGCGTCAAAAGCGTCGCAATAAAAACCGCCAGATACAATCTTTTCACTTTCCTTATCTCCGTTTACTTGCGCCGTTATGATTTTTTGACGCTTTTCCCATAGCAATCTGCACACGAACCAGGTAGGAGCAAAGGCTATGCCAAGACGTGGAACATATTTTTGACGCAAGGATTTTGAATAACCGATCATATGCACTTCTTACCCCCGGAACCTTGCCATAACTGTTGGCTCAGGGGCTTAAGACCAAAAGAAAAATAAAAATTGTGGAAACTTTTAATGCGTTTTTGAAAGAGAGTGTGTTTTATAAGGGTTTTTTGCAAACGTGCCAGCTAATAAATTGAAAAACAAGCGGTTACTTGCAAGACTGCTCTATGTGACCGTTTTTTTAAGCATCTGTTTTTGGTGGCCTTTTCCTTTATCAACGAAAGTTTTCCCGAAGTTTTCCACATTTATTTCAAGATACCTCGCCCTCTATTACATGATAAGCATCTGGCGTTGTGGAACGATTTTTGATATAGCGTTTTTATACAGTCAAAAGCCTTGCGTCATGGGCACCATTTCACTTATAAATATTAGCTTCACATTATTTGCAACGGTTTTTGTAACCTGAATGCCGAAGGGGCTGTTTCCATGCTAAAAAAGTTCAGCGATATTCGCACAGCCTTAACTTTTGACGACGTTCTTCTCATTCCGAACCATTCAGAGGTCGAGCCGGCCAGGGTTGACATCACGGTGACGCTAACAAAAAAAATCCGCCTTAACATACCTGTTCTCTCGGCTCCTATGGATACTGTAACGGAAGCCAAGCTTGCCACCGCTCTTGCGTTAGAAGGCGGAATAGGTTTCCTGCACAAAAATATTTCCATAGAGCGCCAGAGAAAGGATGTGGACAAGGTCAAGCGCCACGTCACCGGCATGATAGTAGACCCTATAACGATCGACCCCGGCATGAAAATCGGCCAGGTTTACGAACTGGTCGAAAAATACGGTTTCTCCGGGTTTCCGGTAACTGAAGGCAACAGGCTCGTTGGCATATTATCCAACCGCGACATGCGTTTTGAAACCGACATGGAAAAATCGGTAGCCGACCTTATGACAAAAAATCTCATAACCGTGCCGGTTAGAACCAACATGGAAACAGCCAAAAAACTTCTTCATAAAAACAGAATAGAAAAACTGCTCGTGGTAGATGATAAAAAACACCTCGCGGGGCTTATGACGATAAAAGATATCGAAAAGAAACAAAAATATCCTAACGCCGCCATGGACGACAAGGGAAGCCTGATAGTCGGAGCGGCTATAGGTGTTGGCGGCGATTCCATGGAACGCGCAAAAGAGCTTTTAAAATACGGGTGCGACGTTATAGTCGTTGATTCGGCACACGGCCATTCCAAAGGCGTTATGGAAACCGTAAAAGCCGTAAGAAAGCTTTCAGACGACGCACAGATTGTAGCAGGCAACGTGGCGACCGCCGAAGGAGTAAAAGCGCTTATAGAATCTGGGGCGGACGCTATAAAAGTGGGCATTGGCCCAGGCTCCATCTGCACCACCCGCATTGTGGCTGGCGTTGGCGTGCCGCAGATAACGGCAATAAACGATTGCGCCACGGAAGCGGCCAAAAGCAACACCCCGATAATAGCCGACGGCGGCATTAAACATTCAGGCGACATAGTAAAAGCGGTGGCCGCCGGAGCAAGCGTGGTTATGATGGGTTCCATCTTTGCCGGCGTGGAAGAATCTCCCGGCGAAAAGATAATGTATCAGGGCAGGGTATATAAAGAATATCGCGGCATGGGTTCTATAGGAGCTATGACAGATGGTAGCGCCGACAGGTATTTTCAAGACAAAAAGGCTTACGGCGTAAAGCTTGTGCCGGAAGGTGTGGAAGGGCGCATCCCTTACAAAGGCGACCTCTCTTTCGTGGTTCATCAATTACTGGGAGGGCTTCGCTCCGGTATGGGATATTGCGGCGCGGCGAATATAAACGAGCTTAAGAAAAAGGGCAGGTTCGTTCGCATCTCTTCAGCAGGCTTGAAAGAGAGCCATGTACACGACGTAGCCATAACAAAAGAAGCCCCAAACTATTCCACAGAAAGATGAACGTTATCTCACACGAAAAAATATTGATACTCGATTTCGGGTCGCAGTACACGCAACTTATCGCAAGACGCATCCGCGAGGCTCATGTCTATTGCGAAATACATCCTTTCAATATAGGCATGCAGGCTATCCGGAATTTCAAACCTGACGGAATAATTCTTTCGGGTGGGCCGTCATATGTAACGGAACCGGATGCCCCGATGATAGACAGGGCCGTGTTCGACTTAGGCGTTCCCGTTCTCGGAATATGTTACGGAATGCAACTCATGGTTCACCTCCTGGGCGGAGAAGTAGGACGCGCTCACAGCAGGGAATACGGATACGCCAAACTTTCCGCAAAAGCTGATTGCTCCCTTTTTGCAGGCTTGTCCGAAGAACAGGACGTATGGATGAGTCATGGCGACAGGATCGAAAAAGCGCCGGAAGGTTTTACGCCCATGGCCAGCACAGATAACGCTCCTGTCGCAGGGATACAACATGCCGCAAAACAGATTTTCGGCATACAGTTCCACCCGGAAGTTGCACACACACCAAACGGTCCCGCCATGCTGGAAAATTTTCTGTTCAGTGTTTGCAAACTCACGGCAGACTGGACCATGCGCTCTTTCATAGAAAGCTCAATAGAATCGATACGCAAAAGGGTAGGGGACGCAAACGTCATCTGCGGCCTCTCAGGCGGGGTAGATTCCTCCGTCACCGCCATGTTGATTCACTCAGCCATTGGTGACCAGCTTACATGCATATTCGTATATAACGGGCTATTGCGGCAAAATGAAGCCTCTGCCGTGATGTCCAATTATGCCGACCATTTTAATATAAAAATTATAAAGGTAGACGCCGCCAACCTTTTTCTCTCAAAGCTTAAGGGGATAACAGACCCCCAGCAAAAAAGGAAAATCATAGGCCCGGCTTTTGTAGACGTCTTCATCGCAGAGACGAAGAAAATAAAGAATGTAAAATTTCTAGCCCAGGGAACCCTTTATCCCGACGTAATTGAGTCCGTCAGCCACAAGGGGCCATCTGCCGTTATCAAAACCCACCATAACCTTGAACTGGGTGAGCTTTTGCACCTTGATTTAATCGAACCGTTACGGGAGCTTTTTAAAGACGAGGTTCGGGCGTTGGGCGAAGAACTTGGCCTTGCAAAAGAGCTTGTGTGGCGTCATCCGTTCCCGGGGCCTGGGCTTGCAATCCGTATTTTAGGCGAGGTAACGGAAGACCGCCTTTCGATTTTGCGTAAGGCAGACGCCATAATACTCGACGAGCTTAAAAAGAACGGCTGGTACGACAAGGTGTGGCAGGCTTTCGGCGTGTTACTGCCTGTAAAATCTGTTGGGGTAATGGGAGACGAGAGAACTTACGAAAACGTTCTTGCCATCCGTGCAGTGGAGAGCCGTGATGCCATGACAGCCGATTGGGCCAAGCTACCATATGATATAATCGCAAAGATTTCAAGCAGGATTATAAGTGAAACCCGTGGCATTAACCGCGTTGTTTATGACGTAACCTCCAAGCCGCCCGGCACTATCGAGTGGGAATGAAACGCTACATCAAACTTTCTTCTTTTACTGTTAAAAAAGTCATTGCGTTTTTTTTCGAGTTTAGGTATCACTATCCAAGCGTTTAATAATTCAGTTTTATAAGGTTTCACCGCTATTTGAGTGGAGGCTCATGCCGCATCCAAAATTTGGTAATAGATACACATGCTTTCAGTGTGGTGCCAAGTTCTATGATATGAAAAAGGAAAAGCCGATATGCCCCAAATGTGAGGCTAATCAGCTTAAGGCACCTAAAAAATCATCCGTTAACAAAGCTCCTAAACGTCAACCGGCGGTAGAAGAGTTTGATACGGACGACACACCTGCGACTGACGACCACGAAGAGAAGGAAATAGACATAAGTGAAAATTTGTCTGATTTCCCCGTAGCGGACGCAGGTGAATCGTTTGAAAACAATGCAACCAATCCACTCGCTGTGGATGACCTGCCTGACGGCGACGAAGAATTTTAAAGAAAACATATAAACCGGCTGTCTCTACGTTTTTAGACGGGCCGCTTGTTTTTATATTGCGGGTGGCAGGTTTTGAAACGGGGCGTGCGGAGTGTCTCCGTTTATACACTGTGGAGCGACTTTGAAACAGGGCCTATCCGCTTATACACCGTGGAGCGACTTTGAAACATAGCGAGTTCGTTCACCTTCACCTTCACAGCCAATACAGCCTGCTGGACGGTGCCAACCGTTTTGACCGGCTTTTTGAAAAAGCGTCGAAAGAAAAGGCTCCCGCCATGGCCCTGACTGACCATGGAGCCATGTTCGGTGCAATCGAGTTTTTTGACTCGGCCATGAAGGCAGGCATAAAACCGATCATCGGGTGCGAAATGTATGTCGCGCCAGGCTCAAGACGTGACAGGGGGCAAACTCCGGCAGATTCCGCCACTTCAAACGCCTACCACCTCATACTGCTTGTTCAGAATAAAAAAGGATACCAGAACCTTTGCAGGCTGGTATCCGCCGGATATATGGACGGCCTCTATCGGGGCAAGCCAAGAATAGACAAGGAAATTCTGGCGGAATATTCCGACGGTCTGATAGCCTTGTCCGCCTGCCTGCAAGGAGAGGTTTCGCGCCTTTTAGGGCTCGACCGGTTTGAAGACGCAAAAGCCTCCGCCGATTTCTACAGCCAGACCTTCCCCAACCGGTTTTATCTGGAGATTCAGGATCACGGCATTCCGCTTCAAAAAAAAGTAAACCACGAAATGGTAAAACTCGCAAAAGCGACAGGCTTGCCACTTGTTGCCACGAACGATGCCCATTACCTTAATCAAGAAGACGCCGAAGCGCACGACGCATTGTTATGCATAGGCACCGGAGCGCTTGTAAAAGATGAAAAAAGAATGCGTTACCACGGCGATCAGTTCTATCTGAAATCTGCAGAAGAAATGGCGGCCCTTTTTCCGGACAACCCGGAAGCTTTACGAAACACGCTTGAAATAGCCGATCAGTGCGGCTTTGTGTTCGACACTGGAAAGTATTATCTGCCTGAATATCCGATCCCGGCAGATACGACAATGGCCTCGTATCTTGAACAAAAGGCACGCCACGGGCTCGATTTAAGGTTCATTGAAGCAAAAAAAATTGGAAAACCCGTTCCGGAGGAAAAAAAGAAAGAATATTTCGACCGCCTGACATGGGAACTCGACACGATAAACAAAATGGGATTCCCCGGCTACTTCCTTATTACGAGCGACTTTATCCATCACGCACGGGATAAGGGAATTCCGGTCGGGCCTGGCAGGGGTTCTGCGGCAGGCTCTATGGTGGCTTACGCATTGCGTATAACCGACTTGGATCCTATAGAGTATGGCCTTATATTTGAACGGTTTTTAAACCCTGAGCGCATATCGATGCCCGATATCGATATCGATTTTTGCATGGAGCGGCGTGGTGAGGTGATCGATTACGTCCGCGAACGTTACGGCGGGCAAAGCCATGTGGCACAGATCATAACCTTCGGCACCATGAAGGCCAAAGCCGTACTGCGCGATGTCGCCCGTGTTATGGATATTCCATACGCACAGGCAGACAAAATAGCGAAGCTCATCCCTAACGACCTTAAAATGACGATATCAAAGGCTTTAGAAATGGAGCCACGCCTTAAGGCGTTGCAAAAAGAGGACGAGAATGTTGCAAAACTGCTCACAATCTCCCGCTCCCTTGAAGGAACAACAAGGCACGCCTCAACCCATGCCGCAGGAGTCGTTATAAGCCCTGAACCTTTAACGAACTTTATGCCACTTTACAAAGCCTCAGGGGACGACGCAGACGTTACGACCCAGTTCCAGATGAAAGACGTTGAGAAAATGGGGCTTCTCAAAATGGATTTTCTCGGCCTTCGCACGCTCACCGTAATAGACCGAGCGGTTAAGCAGATCAAAAAAAACCATGACGAATCCTTTAAAATAAGCACTATACCGCTTGAAGACAAAAAAACCTTCAATCTTCTGCGCCGCGCCCAGACTTTGGGGGTGTTTCAGCTAGAATCCTCCGGCATGCGTGACCTGATAAGAAAAATGAAGCCTACCAACTTTTTCGACATCATAGCGCTCGTCGCTCTTTTCCGGCCAGGCCCTATCAACTCCGGCATGGCGGATCAGTACGTAAAACGTAAACACAAGCATGAAAAAGTCGAAATAGCTTTTCAGGAGTTAGAGCCGACCCTGCGCGAGACGTATGGCGTTATCGTCTATCAGGAACAGGTGATGAAAATAGCCAACGTCCTTGCCGGTTTCTCATTAGGGCAGGCAGATTCGCTCCGCAAGGCCATGGGTAAAAAGGACATGAACATCATGGCCGAGATACGCGACAAGTTTATCGAAGGGGCCGTTAAGAAAAAGCATGACCGTGAAAAAGTGGAAAAGTTATGGAGTCTGCTTGAAATGTTCGGCGAATATGGCTTTAACAAGTCCCATTCGGCATGCTATGCCCTTGTTGCCTACCAGACAGCCTATCTTAAAGCGCACTATCCGGCGGAATATATGGCGGCACTCATCTCCTCGGAGATGGATAACTCCGATAAGGTTTTGAAATATATACAAGAATGCCGGGATATGAGCATAGATCTCCTGCCACCGGATGTGAACGAGTCTATGAGCGATTTTACCGTTAAAGAAGCAAAAATACGTTTTGGACTTGCCGCCGTTAAGGGGATAGGCGTTCCGTCCGTTTCAGGTATCATCGCCGCCAGAGAGGAGGAAGGTAAATTTACCTCCCTGCTGGGGTTTATGGAAGCCGTCAACCCCTCCTCAATAAACAAACGCGTTCTCGAAGCCCTTGTAAAATGTGGGGCTTTCGATTCTATAAACAAGTCACGGGCGTCCCTTTTTGAATCCTTGGAAGAAACATACAACATCGCGCAAAAAACACATCGTGACCGCGCCACAGGGCAGGCCAGCCTTTTCGGAGGCGGCATGGCAGGTGCCGGAGAAAACTCCATGCTCGTATCAGCTCCAACAAAAAACGTACCCGATTGGACAGAAAAAGATCGGCTGGCTCACGAAAAGCAGGCTCTCGGTTTTTATATTTCGGGTCACCCGCTAACAGAATATATGCGTGATCTTAAACTTTTTGCGACATTCGACACGGCATCGTTGGAACAGATTGAAAATAAAGCTGAAATACGGTTTGGCGGTATCATAGTCGGCAAAAAGGTGCAAGCCACCAAAAAAGGCGAGACTATGGCTTATATCACCGTGGAAGATTTGAAAGGCACTGTAGAGGCAATCGTCTGGCCTGATCTGTTCTCCAAAAGTGTGGGCCTTTTAGAGAGCGACGAACCGGTTTTTATAAAGGGAACGGTCGACGGGGATGGGGATCGTGGAAGCAAAATCATCGTAAAAGAGATCATGACTTTCGCTGAAGCACGCGAAAAATTTACAAACTCGGTGCATATCCATATGACAACCCCCGGCCTGGAAGAGGAAACCTTGGCTGAATTACGGGGCGTGTTCGACCGGCACAGGGGGACGTGTCCGGTTGTATTACGCTTTACTGTTCCGGGTAAAGGTGAAATTTTCATACGGGCCGGCGGGATTGCCGTTTCTGCCGGCGACCAACTTATTTCAAATATTGAACAATTACTCGGTTCGGAAAGCGTTTCGCTCGAATAGCTTACGCTACAAGGTTTAAAGGCGAATCGGGAAGGGAATTTTCAGGCTCGTTGACATTTCTCGCATTGTCTAATAATTCAGAAGCTGAACTATTTAGTTCTTTGTTATTATTGTTAGTATTCTTATTTATTATTTCTCTAAAAAGTTCATCAAGCGTCTTGAGTAAGGTATTTTCGCCATTATCCTCACCCAAAAGTTGCGCAAAAAGGTCGTCGAGAAATTTTTCCATATACGCCTTGAAATCGTCGGGAACATTTGATTTGGCAGTTTTACCCAGCGCCGGTATATCAAGCCCCAGAGAGTCACTTGCGCCTAGGGGGTTCTTGTCAAAATATTCCATATTGGCTTTTACGTCGTCCAAAAACCTTGAGACTTCCCCCGAAAAGAAATCGGCCACATTATCCAGCCCATCCGGGCCCAGGCCGAGAACTTTTTCTATTTCATTAAACAGCTCGTCCGTGGCTTTAACAAACTCTTTAAAATCCTGTTCTTTAAGGTTCAAAAGGTCGGAGGCGGTATCCATCCAGTCGCGCATTACAGAGCCATCCAACGCCGAAAGTTTTTCAACAGCTCCATCCACCGTGGCCAAAAATGAAAAATCAAGGCTCAACCCCGCTTCAAACCTGCGGGAGAGCTCTTGACGTAATCCTCGATAACCGTCTGGTCCCTGACGCTCTATCTGCCTCGTCAAGCTCTCAGAACGGCTAGCGTAAAGATCAAGCGACACATTTCCATAAACTATCGACCCATAGTCCTTTGAGGCCGTTGGCTGGGAGAGGCCGTCGGCAGGTAGATAGCCTGTAGAAACCGTATCAGGAGGAGATCCTGCGCTTGGCTTTGCAGGAGAAAAGGACGCAGGGGCGTTATTCGGTCTTGCCGGAGCGACACCTGAATATAACCTGTCAATCTGCATTTTTACTTTTCTCCTTTTTCACGCCTTAATCATCGGGCTTGAGAAGGTTTTGCTTTAGGTGAAAATTTTCGGGTAAGAAAACTTGCGGAAATTAAAGGAGTTTTGGTAGCCTGGCGGAATTGGGAAATCGTTACAATAAATCTCGCCCCTAGCGAGGGAGGTCAGGCGGGGTGATTATTATTCCCCTCCCCTTTATCCCCTCCCGCCGGGGGAGGGGAAATGTTTACAGAGTTCCAATGTAATCGGGCATTGCCTGTTTGATTAAATCTCAATTTATATAAATTTACGAACAAAGTGCGATGATCTGTAAAATCTTCTTTCTCTTCTCTTCGGGAAGGCTGTCGAGAATATCGGCTATCTGCTCCTGAGTGAAGCTTGTCTTTTCAATCTCGGTTTCAGGATGGAATAAAAAGAGCCTATAGGCTTCTATATCAAACCCTTTGATGATTTTTTCTATATTATCGATGGTCAGGTTTCTCTCTCCTCGCTCAACACCGCCAAGATAGGTGGGTTCAAGGGAAACTCTCTCTGCGAAACTCTCCTGAGTAAATCCCCTTGATTTTCGTAACTTCCTGATTTTTTTACCAAAATTCTCTCGCAACTTACCCATAACACCTCCATAGACAACTTATCAGATGTTTTGGTGCAATTAATAGAACGTAGAAGTTGGTTTATTATCACAATCAGTACTTATAAGTACTGGTATTCATACAAGCAACCCACTATAAACATCGCTTTAGGGGTGATTTTGTTACTTGTGCAACAGCAATCAGGGGGATCAATGAGAAAAGTCAGGTTTATATTATCTTCACTAGCAATTATAATTGCTTTTTCCATGGTTTATGCCTGTAGCGGGGGGAGCACTACAAGTAACTCAGAAGTCACATCTCAACAACCAACGATATATGCGACCGAATTTAACAACAAGGACAATCCTTTTGCCATAGTTGCGGTTGACGATGAAAACAACGAATCCATTGGTCTGCTGACGGAAAAAGATGAAAATGGCAATATCGTCTCGCCTACAGGGGCCACCTACATCAACAAAAGTGAAGATGTCAGGTTTGTTACGCTCCTGAATGAGAATGGCCAGCCCGGCGTTTATATAGACGGCGACGGAAACCAGGTATGGTTCAGCAACTATACGGAAACCAGCGTTGATTTAACCTTTTACGATCCATCAGGAAACCTGATTGCGGGTCCTGTTACAGCGCCATGGGATGGTTCTGCATTCGCTCGAGTGCAGGCTGGATATGCCGGGACGGGTGCTGTACTGTCGAAGGATGTGGATGATTTTGCTGACACTGTTACGGACTTGGTAAAAACAGCAAGTTCCATAACTCCTTGTACAATTGTTGATACAATTGAAGATGACACTAGTGGTGATACCTCGCTCAAAGAACTGGCATTGTATGCTGATGCCAAAGTAGCTTGCTATTCAAAATTTCTGGACACGTTTGTAAGGGAAACCGTGATTTCCTTGATCAAAAAAACCGGCATACCCGAGGAGGCAGCAGAAGCAATCGGCGAGTGCGTCGAACTTTTCGTGCCATGGATCCCGACAGTTACTGGCGCGACAGTAGGTACTGCGTCAGGTGCTGCCAGTTGCGCATTATCGGCGGGGGAAGTTATTGCAGACAATATATGGAGCGTCATAGGAAATGATACTGACAGTGACGGGATCACCGATGATAAGGACAACTGCTTCGCCACGCCAAATTTTGACCAGGCCGATGCTGATAACGATGGTATTGGCGACGCATGCGAACAACCAGTACCCGACACCCAGCCTTTACCCGATATCTCCGATTTGGCTATTCCTGAAGTGTATGAAGTAAACCCCGGCGACGGACAGGTTGATGTTAAATGGTGGTGGCCCACAGGGGAAGGAACACTTAAATATGCGCATCATGCCAAGCTTTACAAAAGCACGGGAGGCTCCAGCTGGCAATATGTGGGCGATATACGCGGCAAAGATGAATATACTGCCACAGGGCTGACAAATGGCGTGGAGCATTGTTTCGGTGTTTCTTTCTGGTCTGACATACTGGGAGGTGAAAGCAGGGTAGGCAAATCTATGTGCGCCACCCCACAAGCGTCTTTCGTATATTTTAATGTCGACCCTGTAGGTGGTGACAGCCAAGCAACGCTTTCGTGGAATCCGGTTTCAGGCGCGGCGTCATATCGTGTCTATATTGGCAGCGGCGGCTCCGACCCTAATTATCCAGGTGGCGGCCCTTCCAGCTTCACCGCCGCTTCCGGCTTGATAACATCGACATCTCACACCATAACGGGGCTGATTAATGGCCTAATGTACCTTTATATTGTGCGTGCGTATGACGCAGGGGGAACTTATATAGGTTTTGGAGGCCAACAAACTAATCAGGGCACATGGTACGAAGGTGCCTTTATACCATGTGGCCCTATTCCCGCTCCAACGGGTCTTTCAGCGGTTGTAAGCGGTGCCGGAGAAGTAACCGTAAGCTGGAATGCGATAGTCGGATTCAGCCACTACGAGCTCTACTGGGATACAAATCCAGGCGTGAGAACGGCGGATACCCTAGTAGGTTACCCCAGCACATCATATGTTCACACCGGTTTAACCCCGGGAACGACGTACTATTATATTGTGAAAGCTATGGATTCTTGCGGTGGAACAGCGAGTGTATCGGGCGAGGTGAATGCCACGCCGTAAACCAGCACGCTGTTGAACTTACCTTGTTAAGTTTCCCCGACATGCCGGCATATCGGCATGTCGGGACTACTTGCCCCCAAATTTAATATCAAGCGTGGGAAAGCACCGTGTGCGTTTAGTCTGCCAACCCGGCTACCTACTCCGCAGGCACTTTTAGCGCAACGAAAAGGTTGCTTCTGCCACGTTGCAAAAGGAACAGGGCCGTGTCTCCCGGCTTAAAAGATGCAATCGCACCGCCATACGCTGAGAGATCCGGCACATCCTGCCTGTTGATCTCCAATATGATGTCGCCCGCCTTGATACCGGCCACCTGTGCCGGGCTACCCTGCGCGACCTGTGCCACCACAACTCCCGTATCCACAGGGTAGCCGAACCTGCGCGCGATCTCCGGCGTCAGTTCTTCTACCAGCATACCAAGGTCTTCACCACTCCTCTTGGGCTCCATCTTTTGCGACAAAACCTTCTGATTCGGCAGTTCACCTAACGTCACGTTGATAGATTCTTCCTTGCCGTCGCTCATGATTTTCACCACTACGTCGGTTCCGGGCCGCAAGAACGCCACCATTTTGGGAAGCTGGTCGGAGCTTGGCACTTCCTCGCCGTTGAACTCTATGATAACGTCTCCCCGTTTTATGCCCGCCTTGTCCGACGGAGAGCCGGGATGCACGTCACCCACCAAAGCGCCCTTGGTGGAAGACAACCCTAAAGCCGCCTGAAGCTCCGGCGTGACAGGCTGTATGCTGACTCCAAGCCAACCACGATGAACTTAGCCTTTTTTAAGGTCTTCGTAAAGCGCCTTTACAGAGTTAATCGGAACGGCAAAGCCGATGCCGATGTTGCCCTGAGAAGCGCCACCTGTGTATATCGCAGTGTTTATGCCGATGACCTCACCCTTTATGTTAAGTAGCGGCCCTCCGGAATTGCCAGGGTTTATAGAGGCATCTGTTTGAATAAAATCGTCGTAAGGCCCGGCACCGATAACACGGCCCTTGGCCGAAACCACGCCAACGGTTACCGACTGGGCAAAACCGAACGGATTGCCTATGGCCATCACCCACTCGCCCACCATAAGAGCGTCAGAATCACCAAACGACAAGGTGGGAAAATCTTCTTCCGACTCAATTTTTATAAGCGCGATATCGGTTTTAGGGTCTGAGGCTATAAGTTTTGCCTCATATTCTTTTTCGTCGTCACCATGTTTGCCACTACCGAACGCCACGAGAATCTGGTCTGCCATTTCAACCACATGGTTGTTTGTAAGGATATAGCCGTCTTTTTCAACGACAAAGCCTGAGCCTAAGCTCTGGCGTAACTGTTCTCTCTGCGGGGCGTTTTTATATTGCGGGAAAAAGCGTTTGTAAAACTCTCTCATCCGCTCGTCTTGCAACGGAGGAGCGGCCTGGCTCTTGACCATCCTTTTGGTCGAGATATTTACGACGGCAGGCGTTTTTTCTTTTACGATCTTTGCAAAAATATTGGGAGGAGCCACTTGCGCCTCTGCCAACTGCGGTTTTGCAAAGTCAAAAGATGGAACGTCAGAAAAGGCGGAGGAGAAAACCATCGCCAGCCCTAAACCAAAACAAACCCATTTAATCCTGTTTTTCCAATTACTTATTTTTTTCATAGCCCTATAAGCGAAAGATATTCGCAATACCTAAGTGTTAATAAAAAAGCGGTAAACACAGTATGCTGAAGCTGTTGCGATATTACGCAGTGGCCTCGTCGAGCAGTAATATTATATGCACAAATCCTGTCAACGCGATTAAAACAATTAATGACTTCAGGGAAGCATTTGTAAATTCTTTATTTATATCTGATTTCAGCCGTTAGTGAGCCAGAAGGTAGGCTATAAAAAGATATCCATGCTCACCTGAAACCGGCAACACGCATTCCCCGGACGGGCAAGATAGAGGGCGGCAAGGGTCGTGGTACAAAAAAGCCTTGACAATAGTTTAGGTTATGTTTAAATATTTTAACATAAAGGTTATTTTATATATTTATACAAACATATAGTAGCATAATAGTTGCCGAAAGACTTTATGAATGCAGACGATAAGAAGGTTCCGGTAACAACACATCTTTACCAAAGGCAGATAGACCAGTTAAATCGCGTGGCAAGCGAACTTAAGGTCACAAAGGCTGTACTTTTCAGAGAAGCTATCGAGCAACTTTTGAAAAAGTACGAGGAAAAACAGCTAAATATTGGAATCAAGTAGAGTTATCTAATAATGGCATCAGCTTGGACTGGCTCGACCAAGACCACCACTGCACTGACCACCACCTACCATGACCGCCAAACCGGCGGTCCGCAAAGACCACCACTTTAGTCATGGTCAGCCCAAGTTAATAAGGTTTTCTTCTTGAAAATCTTGATGTTTGGCCGTCTTCACGTCTCCCAAAAGGCGCGAGGGCGGCCGCTTTTTATTGTGCCCCATATCCTTCTGTGATATATGAATAGGTGTGGGAATAAGGTAGGTGGAGCCGGGTAATATAGGTCTGCGTAAGGCGGGCTCTCCGCCTTAAACTAATTTTATAAAAGTTTCCCTGCCTCGCAGGTGATGGTTCTGTTTTTTTGAACCAACACTTTTAGTTTTGGGATCTGCTGGGTGATTGCTGGTGTGCATATCCGCGTTTGTCGGAGAGCCTGAAGGTGTCCGAGTGGAACCCACCTGGTTAGCCAGGTTCAAAAAAACGATGCCATACGGCGAGGCGGGGGTTTTTTACTGGATTTTCGGTGAAATGATTTTTTTGAGTTTTTTACATGTCGGCTTTTTGCTTTTTATGGGGGGGCTTCAGGCCGGGCGTATCGCCCGTGGCAATGAGCGCTGGCCGACTTTTACAGAATGGAAACCGGGGGTTAGCGCCTTCGATAGCGGAACTCTTCTAAACTCTTCAGCGCACCTGCACCCGAACGAACCTGGTGTTACTGCGCATTATGACTCCTTCAGTTTTTTTGTCTTTCAGAGGGAGCCTATGAGTTACAAGTGTCACCTTCCGCTTTTTCCATGAGTCTGAAAACTCTATCTTCATTTCCTGCCGATCCTTAAGACTTGCTAATTATCTGGCATAACGCCTTTACCGCGTTTTGCCGGTTTTAATTCCCGTTCTTGCAGGGAGACATAAATATGGACGGCATTATTTCTATTCTTGCGACACTTGTTTTAGGTGTGGCTTTTGGCGCTGTAGTCGGCTTTTTTCTTAAAAAATCGGGGGCCGACGCTAAATCGCGTGACGCCGAGGCGGAAGCTGAAAAGCTTCTCGCGCTTGCTAAAAAAGATTCTGCAAATATTCTAAAAGAGGCCGAACTCACCGCAAAGGAGACAGCCCTAAAGGCTAAAACCGAGGGTGAACAGGCTGTAACCGAAAGAAAACGTGAACTTGACGAGTTTGAAAAACGTCTCCTGCATAGGGAAGGTATGCTTGATAAAAAAGCAGACCAGGCCGACCGCCGCGAGGAGGAGCTGGCTAAAAAAGATTTAAACCTTAACGAAACGCGTTCTGCACTGGCTAAGAAGGAAGAAGGAGTTTCGCGCACACTTTCAATGCACATTTCAAAGTTAGAAGAAATTTCCGGCATGACTTCGACGGAAGCCAAGGAAGAGCTAAAAGCGGGCCTCGTGAATACGGCAAGAATCGAGGCGGCCGGCACAGTTAAAAAGCTGGAAGAAAAAGCCAGGAAAGGAGCCGAAGAAGAAGCAAGACGGCTCGTGTCGCAATCGATACAACGTATCTCTAACGACATGGTGGCGGAAAATACGGTCTCCATCGTCGATCTGCCAAGCGAGGAGATGAAAGGGCGCATAATCGGCCGTGAAGGGCGCAATATACGCTCACTCGAAGTCGCGACCGGGGTAGACCTTATAATCGACGACACGCCAAACGCCGTTATTCTCTCCTGCTTCAACCCGGTTAAACGCGAGGTGGCAAGGCTTACCCTGATGAGGCTCATAAAAGACGGGCGTATCCACCCGGGAAGAATCGAAGACACGGTTGAAAAAGTTACGAAGGAAGTTAACGCCAAGATACGCGAAGTGGGCGAACATGCCTGCGACGAGCTTGGGCTGGACGGCATTCATCCTGAAATCGTAAAACTTCTCGGCAGATTAAAATATCGCACCAGTTATTCGCAAAACGTCTTAAACCACTCCGTAGAAGTGGCCCTGCTTGCCGGAATGATGGCGGCCGAGCTTGGACAAAACCAGAAGCTTGCACGCAGGGCGGGGCTTTTGCACGACATCGGCAAGGCCGTAGATCAAGACATGGAAGGAACACACGTCCAGATCGGCGCTGACCTCGCCCGGAAATATAACGAACACAAAGTGGTGATAAACTCCATCCTCTCACATCATGAGGACGAGCCGCCGGAATCTATAATCGCAGAGCTTGTTTCGGCGGCCGACACACTTTCAGCGTCACGCCCCGGGGCGCGCAGGGAGATGCTTCAAAACTATATCAAGCGAATGCGTAAGCTGGAGGAGATCGGCGACTCGTTCGAGGGTGTAGACAGAACATACGCCATACAGGCTGGCCGCGAGGTCCGCGTGGTGGTGGAGCCTTCCGCTATTCACGATAACGAGGCGTTCTTTTTGGCAAAGGACATTGCGCAAAAAATTCAGGACGAGCTGGTTTACCCTGGTGAAATCAAGGTAACGGTGATTCGCGAGACGCGGATAACAGATTTTGCCAGATGAAAATATTAGTAGTAGGTGACGTCTATGGCAAGGTGGGCCGTCGTACCGCAAAAAGTTATTTGCCTAAAATCGTTTCTGACGCCGGAATTGACTTTGTTATAGCGAACGGCGAAAACCTGGCCGGCGGTTTTGGGCTTACGCGGGACGTGGTGAACGACCTTGTCTCGTGCGGTGTAGACGCTATCACCACCGGTAATCATGTTTGGGACAAAAAGGAAGTTTTAGAGTTTATCGGGTCTGATGAACGTATTTTGCGTCCTGCCAACTATCCCGCCACGGCACCTGGGGTTGGCTCTCGTATTTTTACCGCAAAGTCCGGCCTAAAAGTTGGCGTGATAAACCTTTTGGGACGTGTTTTTATGGACGCTGTCGATTGTCCGTTCCAGCGAGCCGACGAAGAACTTGAAAAAATTAAGGGGCAAACCGGCATCATCATCGTGGATATGCATTGCGAAGCTACGTCTGAAAAGGAAGCGATAGGGCTTTATCTCGACGGGCGGGTAAGCGCCGTTTTAGGAACGCATACGCATGTGCAAACGGCAGACGAAAAAATTCTCACGCGCGGCACGGCATATTTAACAGACCTTGGCATGACTGGGCCAACCCACTCCGTAATCGGTGTGCGCCCCGAAATCATTTTAAAAAGGTTCACGCAAAAACTTCCACAAAGGTTTGAAGAAGCCACCGGGCCGGGGCAGTTCTGCGCGGCCATCGTGGAAGTGAACGAGACAACCGGCAGAGCTTCGTCTATAGAACGGATTTATATTAGCGACGAAGAGTAAAACTAGAGTTTCTTCCACCTTTATGTGGGTTAGCTTTTCCAGCAAACCTTCCCTCTTTTATACTGCAATCACTGCCACCCTTTAAAAACAATTAATTATGCGTAAAAACCAAAATCAAAACAGATCAACTTGACACAATAAATTTATATGCTAGACTAAATTTAGTTGAGTATATAAAAGAGGCTAATCATGGAAGAGAAAACTTCACTAACGTTCACTAACCCCTATCGACCTGGTGCAGGGCATAAGCCACCTTACCTTGCTGGTAGAGAATCTGAAAAAAAGGAGTTTCAAAAACTTCTTAAACAGGAGATAATTTCAGAGAACCTCATATTAACAGGCCTAAGAGGAGTGGGGAAAACTGTTCTTCTTGATGACTTAAAACCAACTGCGATCGAACAGCATTGGCTTTGGGCAGGAACTGATTTATCAGAAGCTGTTAGCATTAGCGAGGAAGCCGTTGCTAAGCGAATTATTACCGACCTTTCCATGGTCACATCTTCCATAGTCATAGACCAGCAAGAAATTCAGCAACTAGGGTTTGCTAAAGAATCAATACTTATCTCACGGACACTAAATTTTAACACGCTAGTAAGCATCTACCAGGAAATCCCGGGGTTAACATCAGACAAATTAAAACTCCTGTTAGAGATCACGTGGAAAACTATAGAAAAAGAAAATAAGCGTGGAGTTATTTTTGCATATGATGAGGCTCAAACCCTCTCAGATCAAGCGCAAAAGGATCAGTACCCTTTATCTCTGCTTTTGGATGTTTTCCAGTCAATACAAAAAAAGAATATTCCTTTTATGCTGATTTTAACGGGGCTTCCAACATTATTTCCCGGACTTGTTGAAGCAAGGACCTTCTCGGAACGCATGTTTCATGTTCTTTTTTTAAACCGCTTAAGTAAAGAACATAGCAAAGACGCTATTCTTGTACCGCTTAAAAAGCATGATTTCCCGCTTGACGATGACTCTGTTAATACCATTGTTGAGCTATCGGGTGGTTATCCTTATTTTATCCAGTTTATTTGCCGAGAGGTGTATGACGCCTTCTTGCAAGAAATTAATAGTGGAAACAAACCTAGTGTTCCAGTGCAAGAAATAATTCAAAAGCTGGATACTGACTTTTTTTCCGGTAGGTGGGACCGCGCCACCGATCGACAGAGAGAGCTCTTATCAGTAGCCGCAAGCTTGGATAATTGCGGAGAAGAATTCACTATTAATAAACTTGCTAAAAAATCAAAGGAGTTGTTGGAAAAGACTTTTAGTGGCAGTCATGTAAATCAAATGCTATCGAAACTTTGTGACACAGGCTTGGTTTATAAAAATAGACATGGGAAATATTCTTTTGCTGTACCCTTGCTTTGGACATTTATCCGAAGACAGGAGTTATATAGAAAAATAACTCAACAACTTTCCCTAGATAAAGAATGACACTGGCAAAAGAAACTCTACCCCTTAATGTTCAAAAGGGAACCTATGATGCTGGCCTGGCCCTGTTGCCCTTGTCTTAAGGTAGACACTGCGGCCTGCGATAAAATCTGGTTACGCTGTATGGCCGATGTTTCCTTGGCATAATCCAAGTCGCTAATAGTCGCGTTCGCGGCTGAAAGATTCTCGCGCTGAACCGCAAGGTTAGACGCCGTATGGTCTAACCTGTTCTGCAACGAGCCTATGTTCGACCTGTTTCTTGTCACCTGCGCTATGGCGTTGTCGAACGACGCCAACGCACTCTGCGCACCGGCTTGCGTGCTTATGTCTACCGTGTCGATGTTAAGGGACGATGTGGAAGTATCTTCTACAACGTTCATGCTCAAACGGTCGTTGGGCGTGTTTTGCACACCAGCCTGAATCGAGAGTTGCTCCGGTGCGCCGGCGGCCAATGAGCCGTCTAAAAGTTTTTGCCCGTTAAACTCGGTTACGCCAGTGATTCTGTTAACCTCTTCTTTTATGGCGGTAATTTCCTGGTTAAGCGTAGAGCGTTGCTGGTCGTTCAACGTTCCGTTAGCCGCCTGAATGGAAAGCTCACGGCCACGGGTTAACAGTGACGATATTTCGCTCAACCCGCCTTCCGCCACACGGGTTAACGAAGCGCCATCAGACACGTTTCTTTGCGCCTGATCGGCAGACCGTATGTCGGCCTGAAGTTGCATTGCGATAGAAAGCCCTGCGGCGTCATCTGCCGCCTTGTTTATTCTTTTACCGGAACTCGCCCTTGCGAGGTTTTCGCCCAAGCGGTTATTTGAATTCATGAGGTTCCGCTGAGCTGTTGCGGTGAAAATAGAATTTATATTAATCGCCATAACGCAAAGACCTCCTGTTCATAGCCACACAACCAGTTTAGGCCCATTTTAGCGGGTGTGTCAATTTTTTAGCCCTGTTTTTTTGCTAGACTTTTGTCTACCTTTAAAGGCTTGTAACTATTTGTAAAATTAAAGAAAAACAGGCAAGTGTCAGCTTTTTTTACACCCTTCTTAAGGTTGCGCACTGCGGTACTTTTATTGCGCTAATAAAAACAATGTATTGCACGATTTTTGTGGGACGGGGTATGAATCTTGCTGGTATCTGGCAGGAGAATGTTTACGCTCCATCTCTTCCGGCAGGAGAGGGTAGGGAGCGAGGGGGGAAGTATAGAAAAACGCTGTCATCCTGAGGCGAAGCCGAAAGATCTCATCCACTGGTTGATGTTGAGGCCCTTCGACTACGCTCAGGGTGACAAACTTACCGGTGTCATTTTGAGGAGCCGCCGGGTGACGAAGCAATCTCATCAACTGCGCCGAGCACGTTTTTGTTGTTTCCCAAGGAAGCCCCGCACCCTGGCGGCAGTGCATTTTTGTTATTTCCCAATGAAGCCCCGCACCCTGGCGGCAGTGCATTTT